>JASHVU010000361.1 GCA_030044455.1 Acidobacteriaceae bacterium
GTATGGATTCCTGGCCTTCCGCGTGACCCAGCGCCGCCGCGAGATCGGCATCCGCATGGCGCTCGGAGCAACCCGCGAAGCCACGGCATGGCTGGTAGTCCACGACACTGCGCGCATGACGGCGATTGGCCTGGGGATGGGAGTTCTGTTGTCAATTGCCGCCGCGCGGGTTGAAACCGCCGCGCTATTCGGAGTTCGCCCTCTCAATGCATATTCAGTCGCCGCCGCGCTCGCGGTCTTGTCGCTGGCGATCATGTTAGCCGCGCTGCTGCCGGCTCGCCGCGCAGCGTCCATTGAACCCATGCAAGCCCTGCGAACGGAATAGGAGAATCTTGATGATCGCTCAAGACGTGCGTTACTCATTTCGCCAGCTTCGTAAATCCGCAGGCTTCACCGTGACCGCAATTCTCACGCTGGCGCTGGGAATCGGCGCCACCACCGCCATCTTCACCGTGGTGTATGCCACACTGCTCGCGCCCATGCCCTACCCCGAGCCCGATCAACTGGTCATGGTCTGGTCAAAGATTCAGGGCGACCGCAACAGCATCGCCGCGCAGGACTTTCTCGATTGGAAAAACCAGAACAAGGTATTTCAGGATATCAACGCCTGGACCGGCAGCAGCTTCAACCTCGCTACCAAAGACCAGCCCGAATACCTTCAGGGCAGGATGACTACGCCGGGCATGTCTCGGATGGTTGGCGATCGGTTCCTCTACGGCCGCGATTTTCTTCCCGAAGAGGGCGTCGTCGGCAAGGACCATGAAGTCATCCTGATGAATAAGTTGTGGAAACGCCTGGGCTCCGATCCCAATATCGTTGGCAAGACCATCCAATTGGATGGCGCTCCCTACACAGTGGTAGGCGTCTTTGCCCCGGGCACGACTGATCGGCTCGACAACTGGCTTGACGTGCCGCTCGCATTCAAACCAGACCAGCTCAACCACGACTTCCACTGGCTGCTGGCCATGGCCCGCATGAAGCCTGGCGTCACTCTCAAGCAGGCGCAGGCCGATATGGACTCGGTCACGGCCAACATCGCCAAAGACAACCCCAAAAGCAACAAGGGCTGGGGCGCAATTGTCGAACCGCTGCACAACGACTTCCTGCCCAAAGATGAGATCCACATGTTGTGGATTCTTCTCGGAGCTGTCGGCTTTGTGCTGCTGATTGCCTGCGTCAACATTGCCAACCTGTTGCTGGCCAAGGGCACAACCCGTCAGCGCGAAGTGGCCGTTCGCGGCGCACTTGGCGCATCGCGCAAAGCAATCTTCGCACAGTTCCTTACCGAGAATCTGGTGCTGGTCATTTTTGGCGGCGGCCTTGGAATCGTACTCGGCTGGGCCTTGCTGCGCGGCATTCAGGCCATCATGCCGCCCAACACTTTGCCCTCTGAAGCCGATCTCACGCTCAACCTTCCTATTCTGCTTTTCACGCTGGCCGCTTCCACTTTGTCCGGCTTGCTCTTTGGCTGTGGGCCGGCGTGGTTTGCCACGCGAGTCGACCCCGCTGAAGCGTTGAAAGAAGGCGGCCGTTCCGGCACCGGCGCCGGCCGCCAACACCTGCGTCGCTTGCTGGTGATCGGCGAATTCGCGTTGGCACTTGCTCTGCTCACCGGCGCGGGGCTCGCCATTCACAGTTTCTGGAATCTGACCAAGGTCGATCTCGGCGTGAACACCACGAACATTCAGACTTTCTTTTTGCCTGTGCCCGACTCGCGCCCCAAAGATCCGGCGATGATCAACGCCTACTACCAACAGATGATTGCAAGCATCAAAGCAGTCCCCGGCGTACTCGACGCTGCCGTCTCCGTTGGACTTCCGCTTCAGGGCACCGCTTTCGGAATGCCGTTCACGATCGCCGGCCAGCCAGATTTTGCCGATCCGTCGCAGCGCCCCGGCGCGGGCTTCGACATGGTGACCCCAGACTTCTTCAAGACGTACAGTATCTCGGTTCTTCGCGGCCGCGCATTCACCAACCAGGACAACGCGTCGAGCGTGCATGTAGCCATGGTCAACAAAAAGTTTGCAGACAAGTTCTTCGTCGGCAAAGACCCGCTCACGCAGCACATCAATGTCGAGCAGCTCATCCCCGGCGTCACCAAGCTCGGGCCCTACATCTCGTGGCAGATCGTCGGCGTCTTCGACAACGTGCGGGCGGGCGACTTCCGCGACGACTTTCCTCAGATCGTGATTCCCTTCGCTCAGATTCCGTGGCCCGAGGCCAGTATCGGCGTTCACACTTCGGGCGACCCGGCTTTGGTGTTCCGCAGCATCGCGGCCGCCGTTCACAAAGTCGATCCGCAAATTGCCCTCGCGGAGGCGCACACGCTCGAAGAGGTCAAAATCCGCAATCTCGGCGGCGATCGCTTCATTATGACGCTCATGGGCAGCTTCGCCCTCATCGCTCTGCTGCTTGCCGCAGTGGGAATCTATGGCGTCATGGCCTTCACTGTGGCGCAACGCGAACACGAGATCGGTCTGCGCATGGCACTGGGCGCGAGCCGTGAAAAAGTTGTGATTCTCGTCCTCCGGGAGGCGCTGATGCTGGCCTGCATCGGCCTCGCTATCGGCCTTGTCGGCGCATTCTTCATCGGACGAGCCTTGCACAGCGCCCTCTATGGCATCGGCACAATAGACTACGGCGCATTCGCCGCGGTTTCATTCATGCTGATTACCGCTTCCATGCTTGCAAGCTGGCTGCCCGCGCGCCGCGCGGCTTCTGTCGAACCCATGCGCGCTTTGCGCATCGAATAACCCTGGCCGGTCATCCGGCCTTTAAACACGGAGTAATTCAATATCATGATCGAACTGAAAAATGTTGAACGTAGTTACAAGACCGGCCACACCGAAACCTGGGTGCTGCGCCGCATCGGGCTCACCATTCGCGAAGGCGAGTTCCTCACCATCATGGGTCCCTCGGGTGCAGGCAAATCCTCGCTCCTGAACGTGCTGGCCATGCTCGATGACGGATGGCTGGGCGAATTCTGGTTTGACGAAACCGCGGTGCACAAGCTCAACCGCAAACAGCGCGCCGACCTCGCCCGTCAGCGCATCGGCATGGTTTTCCAGAGTTACCACCTGCTCGACGACCTGACCGTGGCCGAGAACATCGACCTGCCGCTCAGCTACAAGAACCTGCCCGCCAAAGAGCGCCAGGGAATGGTGGCCGATATCCTCGATCGTTTTCAGATTGTGGCCAAGAAAGACCTGTATCCGAATCAGCTCTCGGGTGGCCAGCAGCAATTGGTCGGTATTGCACGCGCGGTGGTTCACGCACCGTCATTACTGCTCGCCGATGAGCCCACCGGCAACCTGCATTCCACGCAGGCCCGCGAGATCATGCAGCTCTTCTGCGAACTCAACCGCCAAGGCACAACCATTGTGCAGGTGACGCACTCTGACGAGAACTCGCGATACGGCAAGCGCATCGTGGAACTGCGCGACGGCTGGCTCACGCGCGACGAATTGTTTGCAACGAATACACCGGAGGTTGGCGCAAAGTGAAATATTCCATTCGAAGTGCGGCAAAACCCGTTCAGGCCATCGCCGCTATCATGCTTCTCCAGGTCAATCTCCTCATCGCGGCCGAGCCCCCGCAGGCGCAGTCTGCGCCGGCAAATAACCAGACGACGCAACCGGCCCCGGAGGCCCCGGCGCCCGCGACCAACAGCGCCGCCACGCCCGCACCTACGCTCGCGCAGCAGATGCAGCAGGCGCAGCAGAACGCGATTGCCCCGCAGCACCCGTTTCACATCGAATTACCGCACTCGCACAATCCGCTCTCCCCGTACAGGCCCAGTGAGGCGCCTTTACTCGACCTCACCAACAGTCCGCGCCTTGAGAACCTCATCCACGATGGCAAGCTCTACATCTCGCTGCACGATGCCATCGCCCTGGCCATCGAAAACAATCTCGATATCGCGTCCTTCCGCTATAACTTCCCCATCGCGCAAACCGATATTCTGCGCACTAAGGCAGGCAGCCCGGCCAACGGCGTCAATACTGCGATCGTGCAATCGTCAACGCAGGGCGGCTTCGGCGGAGGGGCTTCGAGCGGCGGCGGCGGTTCAAGCTCCGGGTCGGCAGCGGCGGGCGCGGGCGGCATCGTCACCTCGACCCTCGGCGCCGGAACCGCGGTCGCTTCTTTCGATCCCTTCCTGAATTTCAAGAGCTTTGTTGACCACACTGTCACCCAGGAAGGCAACGTGTTCCAGACCGGCGTCGCCACGTTTAAACAGAACACCATCGAGGGCCTGGCGAATTACTCGCAAAGCTTTCCCATGGGAACCGGCTTGCAGGTGGCTTATGAGGGCCAGCGCTTCGCCAACAACAGTCCATACGAAGCGATTAACCCTTCGCTCTACTCGAACTTTCAGGTAACCCTCTCGCAGCAGCTCCTTGCCGGATTCGGTATTTCAACCAATGAACGCTACATACATATTGCCAAAAAGAATCTCCAGATTACCGACCTCGGATTTCGCGCGCAGGTGATCGCGACCATCACGCAGGTTGAGAACATCTACTGGGATCTGGTGAACGCCTACCAGGACGAACAACTGAAGGAGCGCTCCCTCGCTTTCGCGCAGCGCACACTGCAGGACGACCAGCATCAACTCGACCTGAAAGCCATTCCGGCCATGCAGGTCACCACCGACCAGTCTCAGGTAGCGACCAGCGAAGGTGACCTCACTGTTTCCCGCGCTACTCTGCGATTGAACGAGTTGCTCATCAAGAATGCCATCACCAAGACTGACAGCCCGGTCATCGACGAGATGCCGGTCATCCCTCTTGACAAGACGGGCGCAGTCGATCCCAACGCGTCCAAGTCAATTGACGACCTGATTGCCGCAGCCGAGAAGAACCGCCCCGACGTCGCCGAGGATGAGATTGCCATGCAAGAGGCGCAGGAGAGCCTCAAATCGATTCGGAGCGAACTGTTGCCCACGTTGTACGTCTATGGCTTCTACGCCGGCGCAGGCATCGCCGGACCGAAAAACCCAGATTGCGACCTGTCTGCGGATGAGTGCACTTCCGTTCTCCCCACAGGGTTCGGCGGCATGTTTCAGAACACCTTCAACTACTCCTCCCCGGAATATCAATTCGGAATGAATCTATCCATCAATCTCCGCAACCGCCAGGCCAAGGCCGACCAGTTCCGTGCTTCGCTCGAGTTCAGGCAAAAGCAAATCACATTCGAGGAGCAAAAGAAATTCATCCGCTTCGACGTGCGCAACTCGCTGTTCGCACTGCAGCAGAAGCAAGCCCTGGTTGAAGCGGCAACCAAGGCGCGCGACCTTCAGCAGCATGTATTCGACGTTACTCAGCAGGAACAGCAGCTAGGGGCCAAGTCGAGCAGCGACACGCTGGCCGCGGAGCAGCAACTGACACTCTCCGAATCCCTGCTTTCGTCCGCGCAGGCGGCGTTTGAAAAAGCGAAGGTCGACATCGACCGCGCCATCGGAGAGACGCTCGAGCGTACCGGTGTTTCAATTGACGACGCGAAATCGGGAGTCGTGAGCCATGAGTAGCAGACCGTCGCCTGCCTTGCGTTCGGGTGTGAAACCGTCGAGGCAGAGCGCAGGGCTCGCATTGGATATCATGCAAAAGGAACCAAAGATTCAGATTCATGGCATCCCGAGCGGGGATGCCCGAGCCGCAGTTGCGGAGGCGGACCATCACGAACGCTAGTCAGGACATTCGCGAAAAAATCCGGGTCCTCGTCGGCGACGATCAATCGTCGATCCTTGAGGCCGTTGAGCTGTTGCTCACCCCCCAGGGAATCGCGGTGGACCGCGCGCGCGCGCCGCAGCTTGTAATGGAGGCGCTGGGCCAATGTGATTACGACGTCGTGCTCATCGACCTGAACTATACGCGCGACACGACCTCCGGTCAGGAAGG
>JASHVU010000362.1 GCA_030044455.1 Acidobacteriaceae bacterium
ATTCAACGCGTATGTCGTGAAGAAAAGCAACGCCCAGCCGCCGCCAATCCCCGCGCGGCCAACAATGCGGTAACGCTCGCGACTTTCAAGCCAGATACCGCCTCCCAGCAGCAAGGCCGCCATCCCGTAAACCACAACGTCTCTCGCTGCGGGGCCCATCGCAATCAACGCCAGCCGGCCATAAAATGCAAATCCCAGAACAAGAAGAACAATGCCGAGCTTGGCAAACAGATTCATGCCCAGCAGTTCTTCAAGCGGCAATGTCGTCCGCATTCGTTCCGCCCAACTCTTCCGCAGCGGACCGTCATCCACGCTGGTGAATGAAGGCGGCGGCGGTGGTGCCGGCGCACGCGGCGTCGGCGGAAACGGCGGCCGCATCTCCTGTTCGGCCTTCGCGAAGGTTGCCACCGGTTCCTCGACTTCAGCCGGAACAGGTGTCTCAAGCTCAGTTGGCTTAGATATTGCGAGAGAACCCGTCTTCGCGTCGCTTCGAAACAAGGGCACGGCTTCAGCCGGGCCGTATTCTGCATGAACTGAACTGGGGGCTTCAGCCCCTGAGGGTAACTCCTGCGGAATCTCCCCCGCGACGACACTTGGCGTCGGCACGCTCTCCTGTGCACTCGCAACAACCGCAGGTCGTTCGACTGACCTCTCAACAATCACCACCGCATCCGCGGCTCGCGCAGCCTGCTCCCCAGCGGGTGCCTCTATCGTCTGCGCAGAGGCAGTCCCGCTCTTCTCCAGCCGATCCACTCGCTCTGCCGTTTGCCGCAACTCGCGTTGCAGGTCAAGAATCTCTCTTCGCAAGTCGACCAACTTGTAGGCGTACTCCCCAAGCTGCCTTCGCGTCCCGTTGCTCCGCACCAGCGCAACAATCGCAATAATCGGGATCGTAACGGCTGCCCCGGCAACAAGCGCCATAAGCAATCCAATGAATTCCATCGTCAGGCGCCCCAATCGCCCTATATATGACCTGGGAACGAGCCATCCGCCGTTTCTTGCATCCCGGTGCAAGAATCCCGCCCGGCATCGTTCCTCTGTCGAGAGGATTCAACCCTGGTTGCCCGTGAAAGCTGAGTTGACAAATGAGTATAGTCCAACCTATTTGCGGCCGCTCTATAATCGCCACAACCCGTCCCACCTATCATTTATGACTGAAACCGAATCGAATTCCCAGGTCGACGAGCCGCTTCAGGTCCCACTTCAAGCTCCTGGTTCAGCGCGCAGTGAGCGCGGCTTCTGGGCCCTCATCGTCACCCAGTTCCAGGGCGCCTACAGCGACAACATCCTCCGCAACCTGCTGCTCTCCATGATCGTCGGCATGGGCCTCGCCTCGGGCCAGCGCGATTCCTTTGTCTCTCTGGTCACATTTCTCTTTTCCATGCCCTTCGTACTCTTCAGCATGACCGGCGGATGGCTCGCCGATCGCTTCAGCAAGCGCCAGGTCACCGTCGGCACCAAGGTCATGGAAATCGGCGCGATGGTGGTCGCTGCCATCGGCCTCGCCATCCATTCAAATGCCGTAACCCTTGTCGCTCTGGGCTTGGTCGCCACTCAGGCCGCCCTTTTCGGTCCATCCAAATACGGCCTGCTCCCCGAACTGCTCCCTGCCAAGCGCCTCTCCTGGGGCAACGGCGTCATCGAACTCGGCACCTTCCTCGCCATCATTATCGGAACCATCACCGGCGCTACCATGGCCGAGCGTTTCCACGGCCGTGAGGTCTACGCCGGTTACGTCCTGCTTGCTCTCGCGTTCATCGGCTTCCTTACCAGCCTCGGGATCGATCGCGTTCCCGCTGCTGCGCCGGAGAAGAAATTCCAGCTCAACTTCGTCGGCGACCTCTGGCGCCAGATCGGCATCATGCGCCGCGACACCCCGCTCTTCCTCGCGGTTCTCGGCAACACCTATTTCTGGTTTCTCGGTTCGCTCCTCTTCTCCACCATCGTCGTATACGGCCCTGACGTTCTTCACACCTCTCACACCAAAACCGGCTACCTCAATGCAGCAATGGCCATCGGTATCGGCATTGGCAGCATGATTGCCGGTCTCGTCAGCGGAAACAAGATTGAATACGGCCTCATTCCGCTCGGCTCCATCGGCATGACCTGCACCGGTCTCTTTCTCGGCGCCACGCATCCCGGCCTCGTCGGTTCCGCGGTCCTGCTTGCAGCCCTCGGCTTCTGGGCCGGATTCTTCGCGGTCCCCGTCAACGCCCTCATCCAGCACCGGCCCGACGAAAAAGACAAAGGCGGCATCATCGCCGCCGCCAACCTGCTGTCCTTTGTCGGTATCGCCACCTCTTCCGGCGTCTACTACGTCTTCACCGCCTTCATCCATCTCAATCCCCGCGGCGTCATTCTGGCCGCCTCTTCGATCACCGCTGCCGGAACCGTCTACGTCCTCATGCTCGTGCCCGAGTGGTTCGGCCGCCTTATCCTCTTCTTCGCCACGCACACCATCTACCGCGTTAAAGTTCTCGGCCGCGACAACTTTCCTGAGAAAACCGGCGCACTCCTCGTCTGCAATCACATGTCGTTTGTCGATGTGGCGTTGCT
>JASHVU010000363.1 GCA_030044455.1 Acidobacteriaceae bacterium
ATCAGATCGGGAACCTGGGATGGCGTAGAGGAGCCGAATGCCTGCAAATCGCGAATCACCGGCGAAAACGTGAGAAAGCCGATGCCGGTGAGCGCAGCCACTACCGCTACCACGAGCACCAGAATCGCAATCGGTCCTTTAAATGGCTGCCTGCCCCGGATGCGTATGCGGCCGGTTGCGTCCACCACCGGCCTGAGCACTACTGCAAACAGCGCCGAGACATAGAGCAGGATCAGGAGTTCGCGCAACTGCCATGCAACGTAGGCCGCAGCGGCCAGCGCAAAGGCAAACACGATGTCGCCGCGAAAATCGTGGGTCTTACCCGGTTCTTGCGTCATGGAGTTCCTTGAGGCGCAGCCCCGCGGTTCTACTGGTCTCCGCTCAGGATCGAGCCCACAATGCCGCCCAGCAGGCCGCCGCCGATGGCCGCCGGCGCCTGCCGGCTTTCGCCACGCGGCAGATATTCGCCGATCTGGTGCGCCAGCCTGGAGATGGGCAGCGTCTGCAGCCACACCGTTCCTGGTCCAACCAGTTCGGCAAGAAAGATTCCATCGCCGCCGAAGATCATGTTCTTGATGCCTGGCACGGTGGTGATCTGAAAACTCATGGATGACTGGAATGCGCCCACGTGGCCGGGGTGCACCCGCAATACTTCTCCGGGCTGCAGATTCTTTTGGATCAGTTCGCCGCTGAGCTCGAGCCACGCGGTGCCGTAACCGGCAATCCGTTGCAGCAGGAATCCGTCGCCGCCGAAGATGCCCGCACCCAGCGACTGCTGAAATCCCAGTGTTATCGAAACCTGGTCTGTGGCGCAGAGAAAGCCGTGACGATGCACCAGGTATTCCGCCCCCTGTCCGAGATCGATAGGTACAATGTGGCCCGGAACCTTGGTGGCAAACGAGACCACTCCGGGATACTGCCAGGCGCGGTACTCGGTCATGAAGATGCTGGCGCCGGCGGCAACTCGCTTGATGACTCCAAAGAGCCCCCCGCCACCACCCATCTGGGTGTGAGTGGTCATCTGGATCGAGGCGGTCATCCAGCTGAGCTCACCGCTCTCTGAGAACACGCTCTCGTTCGGTTGCAGCTCAACTTCAAGGACGGGCATGGTGGTGCCAAGAATCCGCGTTTGCATGGATGAAACTTGCCTCCTGTCGCACAGTTTACCTGCCGAAGGCGCAGGGGCAAGAAAATTCGAATGGAGAAACGGCAGCGCCCCCTCCAGCTCGAATCCGAGGGGGCGCTGAATTCCAGACATACCGGTAGTGCGGCTATTTTGTTTCTGCAATAGTTACATTGTGGGCCTGGGCCAGTTTTTCGAGGACCTGGTAGTGTTGCGACAGCACCGGTTCATCGGCCTTGGCGGCTTGCTGCAACCCCGGGCTCTGCGCGTTGTTCTCTTCGTCTTTAAATGCTCTCAGGCTCTTCTGTTGTTGTTTTGACATGGCCATGATGTATGCGCTGTCGAAATCAGGACCTGAGAGCGACGCAAGCTGGGCGATCTGCTGCTTCTCCTTCTTTGAAGGTCCCTTGGAATCGCTCACGCCCAGTTTTTGGGCTGCCGGTTTCAACTGGTCGTTAAGCTGGTTGTGAACCTCGACCATCTTCTGCCCGAATTGCTGCACATCCTGGCTCTGTGACTTGGTTTGAGCGAGCTGGCTCATCTGAACCTGGATGTTGTCGTTTTCGATCGCATCCTGAACAAACTCCATATCGCTGAACTGCTCTTCCTGGCTCGTGCCCGGCATTCCGGTCGTTGGCGTTCCGGCGGTGGACGATCCAGCGCCAGGAGTTCCCGGCATTGGCTGTTGCTGTTGCTGCATGGGCGGGCCTTGCATTCCGGGGTTTTGTTGAGCAACTGCAACGCCCGCCCACAGCAGAGCTGCTGCGGCCAAGAGAACGCCGCGAAGCTGCCCTGCCGGCCAGCCTGTTGTCGAGTCGGGTTTTAAAGGATCTTGCCTTGAAATAGGTTTCCTGCTTCGCGTCGCCATTCCGTATATCCCCTCCTTTCTTCAGCCCGCTTCGATGCCGGGCTCGCGCCAAGGAGTTGCTGTTTTCCGGTCCCGGTCGAGCCAGGCGGCTTTCATCGAATTGCAACCTGCTGATGTTCAATTCTTTGCAGCCGGGTGTGGGCAGGCGCCCATATTGGGCGGTTTTCGCTGCATCGAAAAAGTCATGCACCACTTGGGAATCCCATGATTCCGCCCAAATGCTCTACTCTTGCCAATGAGGCATCTTGCCCGGAATGATGAAACTGTACCTTAGAATCTCGCGTGAGACTCTGCTACGGGCGCTGGCGCACGACGTCATCAACACGTCGAAGGCAGCCGCGTATTCAGGCATGCTGATGATGTTTCCCGCCCTGCTGGTCATCACCACGCTCGTGGCCCAGGTGCAGGAGGGCAGCACATGGCTTGGTGAACTGCGCTCCCTTTTCGCGCAGTTCTTGCCTGTCGATACTCTCGACCTGCTGCAGTCCTACATGCAAACGCGTCGCGTCTATTCAAACCAGCTGCTGCTCTCGGCCACCGCCTTGAGCATCTTTGCCGGCCTCGGCGTGATGCTCTCACTGATGGAGGGTTTTCGCCGCGCTTATAGCCTGCCGCAGGATGCATGGGGATTCTGGGACCGGCGTCTGCGCGGGATCATGCTTTTGCCCATCGCCATGGTCCCCCTTTCAATCGCGACACTGGTGGTTGTGTTCGGACATCAGATTGAACTGTGGATGATCGACAACGCGGGCCACGAGTTACGGCATATTGTTATCTTCTTCTGGCGCATGGCGCGCTGGTCCATCGCCATGCTGACCAGCGCAACGGTGATGAGCGCGCTCTACCACTTCGGCACCAGTCGCAAGGAACACTGGCTGTGGGTTGCGCCGGGAGCGGCTGCGGCCACGCTGATCTGGTTCCCGGCCACGCTGGCCTTCGGCTTCTATGTAACACGCATTGCCGACTATTCGCGGTTCTATGGATCGTTTGGCGCGGGCATCGCAACGCTGGTGTGGATCTATCTCACCTCGTTCAGTGTACTGATGGGCGCGGAGCTTAACGGCGTTCTTTACCGCGAGCGGCAGGAAACGCTGAACGGCCAAACCAGGTAGCAGCGCCTTGGTGCGATGCGGCGCTCTTCAGCTCCATTTACAATAAAGGTACGACGTTTCCCCATCCTTTCCGCGTTGTTAACATTGAAACCGCATTTCGCATGGATAAAGAAAGCAAGGGAGTTGTCTAATGTCCTTCCCTGACCCGGGATCGACCGACATACCAGCCCAGCGGCGCGCCAAGATTGTGGCCACGCTCGGACCCGCTTCGAACACCGAAAGCGTGGTCCGCGACCTGGTGCGTGCCGGTGTAGATGTGGTGCGCCTGAATTTCTCGCACAGCACCCAGGAGAGAAAGATCGCGGTCATGAAGCTGATCCGCAAAGTCAGCCGCGAAGAGCGCAAACCGCTCTGCATCCTGGGCGATTTGCAGGGACCCAAGATTCGCACGTCAAACTTGAAAGACCATCAGCCAGTGCTGCTCAAGGCCGGCGGAAAACTCACGATTACTTCGCGCGATGTTCCCGGCACCGCGTCGCTGGTGGGAACTACTTTCAAGACTCTTGCTGAAAACGTGGAGTTGGGCTCCCGCATACTGCTCTCTGATGGATTGATCGAACTGCGCGTGCACGAAGTAGTGGGCGGCGATGTGCACTGCGACATCATCAACGGCGGCATGCTGGGCGAGCATAAGGGCATCAATCTTCCTGGCGTCCTGGTGCGTACGCCCTCACTGACTGACAAGGATTCAGAAGACCTGGAGTTCGCGCTGAAGAACGGCGTTGATGCGATCGCGGTTTCGTTTGTGCGCACCGCCGAAGACGTGCGCATGGTGCGTAATCGCGTGGCCGCCCTGGGCTTCGATACCTGGATCATTGCCAAGCTCGAAAAGCCACAAGCCATCGAGCACCTTGATGCCATCCT
Organism: Acidobacteriaceae bacterium; assembly: GCA_030044455.1. Lineage (GTDB taxonomy): Bacteria > Acidobacteriota > Terriglobia > Terriglobales > Acidobacteriaceae > Telmatobacter. The sequence continues at coordinate 3,968 of JASHVU010000363.1, forward strand.
GCAGGCTTCTGACGGAATCATGGTGGCACGCGGCGACCTGGGCGTCGAAGTTCCGCCCGAGATGGTGCCTGCGATTCAGAAACACATTATCCGCCGCGCCGCCGAGTATTCGAAGCCCGTGATTACGGCTACGCAGATGCTTGAGTCGATGATTGAGAACCCGCGGCCCACGCGCGCCGAGGTCTCTGAAGTTGCCAACGCCGTTTACGACGGTACTGACGCGGTGATGCTCTCGGGCGAATCGGCGGTAGGCAGGTATCCGGTGGAGGCCGTGGCCATGATGGCGCGCATCGTGAGCGAGGCCGAGCGTGACATCAAGGAGCAGAACCTGTTCGAGCCGGGCATCCGCCAGTCGCATCTCTCCATCGCCGAAACCATCTGCGAGGCCACGGCGCACGCCGCCGACGATCTTGACCTGCGCGGCATCGCGCTCTTTACTGAGTCGGGCGCAACCGCACGCCAGCTTTCGAAATATCACCCCACCGCGCCCATCTTCGCGCTCAGCCCTGTTGAGATCACTGTGAACCGGCTGAATCTGCTGTGGGGAACCACGCCCATCCGCTGTCCCAAGGTGAACTCGACTGAGGCGCTGGTGGAGTGCGCCGAGAATCTGCTGGAACAGAACGAATACGTGCGGCCGCGCGAGGTGATCGCGATTGTTGCCGGAACCCGAACCAAGTCGGGCTCGACAAACTTCATGCGCCTGCACGTGATGGGCGAGCAAAAGCTCGAGGGCGTGCGCTTTCACATCACGCGCGATCAGGAAGCCGCGCTGCAGGAGACGACTGAAGGCAATCGCCGCGCTCCGGCTAAGAAAGCGCCCAAGACGTTCCGGCGGTATCCGTCGCCGAACCCGCCGAAGATTTCGAATCCATAAATGCAGCGGAGTGAGCGGTGCTGGCGGAATTAGATGTGAAGGCGCCTTGAAAGGGCACGACTTCAGTCGTGCCGCAAAGAGCCGGAAAATGGACGCGGCTTTAGCCGCTGAGGGATGTTCTTTCGGAGCCGTGCTAATGGAATCCGATTGGGACGGCAAGCTGGCGAAATTAGGGGCGGGCTTCTGTTCGGTCTTCCAGAATCAGTTGGATGGCTGCGCTCAGGCTTTCGTGGCACTCTTCCAACGAGCGCGCTTGCCCGTTGGCACCGGGAATTTCCGGAGACCAAGCGACGAACCATTCACCGTCGCGTTCAAATACGGCTGTGAATTCATTCCG
>JASHVU010000364.1 GCA_030044455.1 Acidobacteriaceae bacterium
TGATTGAAAATAAGAGGTAAATGCAGCGATCTTTCCCTTGCGCTCAATAGTTTGGGCCGGATTGACGAAGAAAATGCAAAATCGGCCGGATGATTGATCAATGGAGATCGAGCCTGTTCTTAACTTCGGCGCGGGCAACGCAAAGGGCCAATCGCTCTGAACTCCAGATGCGAGCTGTGGCGCATGCCATCAGCCTCAGCGCCTGACCAGTGGTTTTGATGCGCCCGTGCCAGAAGCCTGTTCACACAAGTGTTAATATCGGGATCCATTCTTGCGGAAAACTTCCGCCTCGGGTGCCGTATCCTGTTCGCGAGACCTCAAACATGTCCAGCGATTCGTTTTCCTCTCCCGGCGCTCGGAACCAGACCGATGTGTTCGCAGTACACGGAGCTGACCCGGAGATTCTCGCCTACGCAATGGCCAAGTATTCGCGCTCCTCGCTCTCCATGCGCGAGTCGCTCACTGAAATCAGTTCGCAGCGGGCCGAACAGTTCCTGAATACTTTTTATTTTCAATACGGCCACCGGTCCATTGCCGACCTGGCGCACATCGCCTTCGCCGTCGAGCGGCTTAGCCTGCTTGCGGCTATCCTCCTCGTCGACGAGCAGCGCTGGGACGGTCAGGAGCGCTCCACGCGCTACCAGAACTTTATGAAGTCGGGCTGGTTTTTTCCTGACTTCGGAGTAGATTCGAATTCGCGTGAGCTGTACACCAAAACCATCGATAATCTCTTCACCACTTACCAGAACACCACCGCCGCTGTCCTCGACGTCCTGCGCCGAAAAGTGGAGCGGCCCGAGGCTCTGAAGCAGGAGAGCTACGACCGCACCCTCCGCGCACGGGCATTCGACGTGGCACGCTACCTGCTTCCACTCGCGACCAACACCTCGCTCGGCCAGATCGTTAGCGCCCGCGCTCTCGAGACCCAGATCTCGCGGCTGGTTTCCAATCCCATTGCCGAAGTGCGCGACCTCGGCGCCAAGCTGCGCGACGCTGCCATCGGCCCGGCGTGGAACGTGAACGCCGCTGCCGCCGCTGCCTTTGTCGAAAAGCTAAAGGCATCAGAAGCCGCCTTGAAGGAACATGCCGTAAATGCAGAAGCAGCTTTGAAAGGGCACGACTCCAGTCGTGCCCTGAGCGCACCCTTAAACGAGGGGGCTTTAGCCCGTGAGGGAAGCCTCGCCGCCGAAGCTGAACAGCTCTTTACGCGCGAAGTTCGCACCGCGCCCACGCTGGTCAAGTACGCACAACCCAACTCCTACCTGCTGGAGACACGGACCGAAATCGAGGAGGCGGCTGCGGAGATCCTCGGCAACCTGCCGATTGCACCCGCGCCGCTTGTCGATTTGGTGGAGCGCACCGAATCGCTCGAGGTTGAGCTCGCCGCCACGCTGCTTTACTCGGCCAGCCACTACTCCTACCGCCAGATTCGCGACCTGGTCTCGGGGCTCCCAGCCTCTCGCGTTTCGGAGATGATCGAGCTGGGGCTGAAACACCGCGGCCGCCACGATGAGACGCTCCGCGCTTTTCACTCTGGAGCAGCCCTGAGGTTCGATATCTTGATGGACATTGGCGGCTTCCGCGACATGCACCGGCACCGCCGCTGCACGCAGATCATGCAGGGATTCACATCTCGCCACGGATACGACACGCCCGGCGGAGCCGACCTGGGCGAAGGCGTTGACATCCTTGCCGAAGCGGGAATCCTGAGCGACTATCAATCCGCCATCGAGTCGGCTTACGCAGCCGGCGCGAAGATCGCAACCGGCAACGCCCCGGAAGCAGCGTCCTCCGCGCTTTACCTGCTGCCCTTAGCCACGCGCGTGCGCTGCCTGTTCAAAATGGACTGGGCCGAAGCGCAATATATCTCCGAGCTGCGCTCGGGCCCCGCCGGCCACTTCAGCTATCGCCGCGTGGCTTGGGAGATGTACAAGGCTCTCGAGCGCCAGCACCCGTCGCTGGCCAAACACATTCGCGTTACCGACTTCACCCAACCGATTGATATGCTGCAGCGGTGAACCTCGAACTGGGCTGCCCCGGGTCCCCAGACGCGAGTGACCCACAGCACCCGCCTGTAACCCTCCCCCACCCAAACGAAGCTTGGATAGGGGCACCCCGTTCCGAAGTCGGTCGAGAGCTCAGCTCACTGTCCGGCGTGCGGTTTGATCAGCTCATCCAGGTAATCGGGTTTGGAGTCGTCGCGCTTGAGGTGCGGATAGCGCTGTCCGCCGTGATAGTCCACATTGGCCGTGAAGTAGTAGTCGTCGTTGACGACCAGCAGCGAGATGGGCGCAGTCGAATCCTTCGCGGCTTTGATCGCGTCCTCAAGCAGATCGTGGTTGTAGAGGCGTCCGTCCACCCCCACCACTTTCATCCCTGAAGAGATGCCTGCCTTGAAGGCTGGGCCGTTGTAGATGGCGTCGCCAACCTGACCCTCCTCGCCGAGCTGCAACCCGATCGAGTATGCATCGCTTGGGGCCCCGCGGCGGCCGGGCATGTGCGGCGGCTGATCGGTGAATTCAACCTTCCATCCGCCGTTCTCGAGACCGCCCTCGGGCATTTCGGGCGAGGTGGAATCGAGACGCTGACGCAGGAACGCAGCCCAGTCGTAAGGCGCCACCTGGTTGAGTGCGGCAACCACGTCGTCGAAGGTATAAGGCTTCAACTCCGGACCGTTGTTGGCTCCGCCGTGGAAGAGATGGCAGAAGTCGTCAATCGACTTTTGGCCGTTGGTTACCTGGTGAATGATGGTGGCCACTTCGAGCCAGATGAGGTCGCCCTCAGGGTAGTAGTCGGCAGAGCGGCGCCAGTTGGTCCAGCCGCCGCGACCGAGGCCCATCAGGCTCGATCCGGCGATGGCGGTGGCCGTGTCCTGCAGCGGCCGCCAGGTGCGCCCCGGCCGCCCGGGCCCGAGCGAGGCGGCATCGGAGGCCAGCATCTCGCGATACTGCTCGGGCGTCATCAGGCCGCTACGCGCGCCCAGCATCGGCCCCAGGTATTCAGTCAGCCCCTCGTACACCCACAGCAGATCGTCCTGCATGGGCTTTTCAAAATCGGGCGTGGCCAGATCTGCCGGGCGACGGAATTTGCCGTTCCACGAGTGTACATATTCGTGCGGCAGCAGAGTGCCCACCATCATGCCCGCGCCGGGCCCGAGCAACGCGCGCTCGGGCAAGCGGCTGTCGTTGGACTCATGATGCTCCAGTCCGAAGTGGGCCACATGGTCGCTGAGCGTCAGCAGGAAATGATAGTCGCGATAGTGCCGCGTGCCAAACAGCTTGCCCGCCTCAGCTACCAGGTTCACCATTCCCTTTTGTACCTCGGGGCTGATGGCCAGCGCAGCCTCGCTGTCGGCAACCAGGTCAAGCTCGTGGTGGATCGGCTCGCCAGGCGGCGTGATGTCGATGGCGCGATAGTATTCGCCAGTGATCACCGGCGAATCGACCAGAAACTCAAGCGAGAGGGGCTTGAATGTAATTCTGTTTCCCTTTTCGCCCGCCACCGGCAGCGCGGTTCCATACTTCCAGCCATCAGGCACGATGAGCGTGGGATCGAATGTGATATCGGAGGAAGGAGCGCCTGCCGGATAGAACAGGACCTCGTTCCACTCCAGGACAAACAGCTTGTCGGTCGCCGAGTAACCTTCGGGCTCAATAAAGTCGAAGCTCGCATCGAGCTTGCTGGCGCCCGCCGGCACGTCGACGTGGAATGTATAAACATCGAGCGTGTCTCGCGTCCACGGAATGACTTTGCCGTCGGCCTCAAACTTGAGCCCGGCAACGCTTTCAACGGGGCCGTCGGGGCCGTGCTCGCCCGGAATCCACTTGGGGTAGTAGAGAGTGACCGGACCCGGCGAAACCGGTATCGCCTCGTGCACACGAAGGAGCTTTTGTGCATTGTCAGTGCCGTCGACAGTGAGCGAGATTGCGCCCGATTGCGCAAGAGCGAAAGACGAAGCGAGCAACATCGTAAAAACGGTCAGGAAAAGTGTTCGAAGGCTGGAACGGGCCATTCGGGGATGCTCCTTTGAGGAGATTTCAATGCCGATTACGAATCATACCCGCTAAGGCCCGGGCAGGTCAGGATTCCTTTGAAACGGCCGATTTCTGCGACCGCTGCCTGTGCGAAAATTGAAATTTGCAAGCCCAAACAAAGTTCCGGTTGCTGGTGGTGCGGGTTGGCGCCATGGGCGACATTCTGCATGCCCTGCCGGCGGTAACCGCGCTCAGGCTGGCCCATCCCTCCTGGGAGATTGGCTGGGTGGTGGAACCGCGCTGGCAGGGATTGCTGGCTGCGCCCGGAGCCAGGGTCCGCGGCGCTGGGATGCCGGTTGCCGATCGGCTCCATTTTGCCGCGACCCGCGAATGGGCCAGCCAGCCCATTCACCCTAAAACTGCGGCTGCCATAGGTTTGCTGCGCAAGGAGCTGGCGACAGCCGGCTACGATGCCGTGCTCGACCTGCAGGGGTCGATTCGCTCGGCCACCATTGCCCGCATGGCCAAGATCCGGCGGATCATCGGTGAAGCTGATCCGCGCGAGAAACCGGCACGCTGGTTGTTTACCGAGCGCATCGCCACGCACGGCGCTCACGTGATTGAACAGGACATCGAGCTTGCCTCGGCAGTGGCTGGCGACGAGCTCGCCTTCACTCAGGCACAGCTGCCTCAAAACCCGGCCGCCGAAGCCTGGTGCGACGACCTTCTGGCCTCGAGCGGGACGCGGCCTGTGGCGCTCATCAATCCCGGCGCCGGGTGGGGCGCCAAACGCTGGCCCGTGGAGCTTTATGCCAGGGTCGCGCGCGGCCTGATGGAGCGCGGCTTCCGCATCCTGGTGAACGCGGGGCCCAGCGAAGAACCGATGGCCGACGTGATTGTGAAAGAGACGTCGGGCGGGGCCATTCCGCTGGCTACTTCGCTCGATCAACTCATCGCCCTCAGCCGGCGCATCGCCTTGTGCGTGGCCGGCGATACCGGCCCGCTTCACTTGGCCTGCGCCCTTGGCCGCCCCGTAGTGGGCATCTACGGGCCCACCGACCCCAGTCGCAACGGACCCTACGGTACGCAGTTCAGGGTGCTGCGCAGCCCTGAGAGCAAACGCGACCACACCCGCCGCGAAGAGCCCGAGGCGGGCCTGCTGAGCATCACGCCTGAAGATGTGCTGCAGGCCGCCTCAGAGCTCGTGGCCGCCGTGCCGCTGCAGCCAGAAGAAGAAGACATGCCCGAGGCAGAGGCATGACGGAGCGCCCAGCCGGCACCGTGGGCCAGGCTGCTCCTCGATGGGAGCGATGGAAGCGGGTCAGCCGTCGCATTCGCGTGCCGCTTGGCTTCATTGCCGCGGCCATCTACCTCTTCGAGCTCTGGCGCCGTGCACCGCAACCAGGTGCCATTGCCTGGAGCCTGGCGCTGGTCCTTCCCGGTCTCTGGCTGCGTGCATACGCCTCCGGCTATGTGAAAAAGAATCGCGAACTCACTGTCACAGGTCCATACGCGCATACCCGCAATCCGCTTTACCTGGGCTCAATGCTCATTGCCTCGGGCTTTGCCGTAGCGCTGATGAGCTGGACCGTGGCGCTGGTGCTGGCGGTTGGATTCGCCCTTATCTACATCCCGGTAATCGCCTCTGAAGAACAATTCCTGCACAGCACTTTTGCCGGCTTCGACGACTATTGCCGGCAGGTTCCGCGACTGATGCCGCGGCTTACCGCCGCCCGGGTGGCGCGTCCACAAGAAAGCGCTTCAGAACCCGGGCAGCCGGAGCAGGGGTCGAAAGCTGGCTTCTCGTTCCAGCTCTACCTCAAGCACCGCGAGTACAATGCTGCCATAGGGGCCACACTGCTTTACCTCAGCCTGCTGTGTCTGCGTCCGGTGTTGGCTGCAATCTTCCACCAGAGCCCGTAAGCGTTTATGAGGGCCAAACGGTCAGTCAATTAGCGGTAAGGAGCCAAGCCCGACGTTGAAGATCTGCGCCGTTGCCCGAACACTCGCTAGTGCCGTTACGCTCGCGGCCATGGCTTACGGCCAGCAACAGTCGATTACCCTCGCGCCGCCGCGGGCCGGATTCAGCTTCCCGCAAAAACAAACCCTCACTTACTCAGTCGACTGGCGCGTGTTTCCGGCCGGAACTGCAGTCGTCCATTTTGAAAGCGACGGCGACCGCGAAAAGATCTCCGCCACTGCCGATACCATCGGTGCCATCAACCTGCTTTTCCGCGTTACCGACAGATTCCAATCGACCGTCGACCGCGAGAAAGGCTGCACCTACGAGTTCGACAAACAGACCGCGGAAGGGCGGCGTCAGGTCAACCAAACCCTGCGCGTTGACTACGACCAGAAGAAGTCGTTCCTCGACCAGAAGAACCTGGTGAACGGGCAAACCAAGCACGTTGAAACACCGGTGAATGGCTGTCTGACCGATCTGCTTACCGGCGTGTTTTACGCGGCGTCGCAACCCCTGGAGCTGGGACACAACTTCGTTGTCCCCGTTGCAGACCCGCAGCGCATCGTGGCAGTCACTATGAAGGTCGAGGGGCGCGAAGAGATCAAGACCAGCCTGGGGACCTTCAAGACGCTGCGGGTGCAGCCCACCGCCGATGCCGGCGTAGTGAAGAACCGCGGCAACATCTGGATCTGGTACACAAACGACGACCGGCATCTGCCCGTCCA
>JASHVU010000365.1 GCA_030044455.1 Acidobacteriaceae bacterium
AGCCATTCGGCGCACCCAGGATCGACGACTATCATGAGTTCCTTTCCACGCATCGGCAGTTTCTTCTTTATTGCGTTGGCACGCCCAGGCTTGAGTGGACAAAGGATCGTTTGATCCACGAGGGATGGAATCTGGCGTTGATCCGGTCGGAAGGATCGAAAAAGATCTATCGCGTAACCAGAACCAATTCCTGACGCAAACTGCGCTCAAAAACCTCGCCGGGGAGAAACGTGATCGACGCCCGCAGACTTGCCCGTCACTGAGCCGGAGCCTGTATTATTGCGGCTCCTCCACCTGATACAAAGTGTCCGGGTACAGCGGGTTTATCTTTGAAGTTGCAATCGGCGTCAAGTGCCATCCTTCGTTTTCGAGCCGAGTCGAAATCCAGATTAATTGCGGCCTTCCCGAGCAAAACAATAGAAAGCGCGGATGGTTGGCCAGAAAGGTAGCGTAGCCGGCGATCGGTAACGGCGCATACTTCCGGTCGATCGCCAGCGAGAGCTCAGGCAGAAAATCTCGCTGTCGCTCGGCATAAGGCAGGTCGAACAGATAAATCAACCGGCTTCGGATGGCCGCGTTCGCATACCACCACTCAGGCGCGTACTCGTAGGCGTTTGCAACCACAATAAGCTGGCCAGGTGGCGCATCTTTGAGGAGCGGCGAAATGGCTGCTTGCGCCGGCGAGTTCCCCGCGGTTGGATGCGCGAAGTGCATTGTGACGGTCCAGATCTCGGTCGCCAAAACGAAGATGACGGCTGCAGCGGCCAACAAGCGAAATCCCCGTGGGCGAAACGGAACGACGCGGGGCAGCCCCCAACCCGCCAACACTGCCACGCCGATCGTGGTCGTGATGGCGTACTTGGGCTGAAAATAGCCGGTGCCCGCGATGGCAACGGCAAGTACCACCGGCATCATTAACAGGAGCGCGGCGGCAGCGCCCCATTCATGGGCGGGTACCGAAATTGCAGCCTCTTCGGGCCGGCCGGGACGGTGATATGCCGGACTGATTACCGCGAGCAGCAGCAGAATCGCGAGCAGAGCCGGAGGCGCCGTAACAATGTAGTAGGCGAGCATTCCCAGATTCGGTTTGTTCCAGAAATGCGGGTCGTTCAGCAACGGGTTGCCGAGCAGAACATGCGATTGGCGCGCCAGCGGGAGGGTTATGGCAAGCGGCAAAAGTCCGGCGCCGATGGCCATCAGCATCGGGCAATCGATCCGGCGCCTTTGGATCGCGCGCAGCGCCTCGCCGACGGCAAGAAACAGCCCCGTATCGATCACGCCGAAGTGATGCGAGAGTATCGCTCCGGAGAGGCCCAAAGAGACGCCGCAGAGAGGCCAAAAACGCCCCCATTGTCTTTCCGATGCGACCTGCCAGGATGCAAATGCCAGAGCCGTGAAACCCATCAATAGCGCGTACGGACGCGCTGTGATCGCCTGGGTCTGCTCCAGCACCCCACCCCAGAACAGAACTGCCGCAAACATTGCCTGTGCCGCCTCGCCATGCCTTCGCACGATCCGATACACCAACAGCCCCGCAGCAACGTAGGCGATTAAATCGGGCAATCGCAGAACCACTTCCAACGGACCCGGCAGATGCAGGAAAAGACGCGCGATCAGGTATTGCAGTGGCGGCTGGCTGTCGGCTGGTAACGCCTTCAACATCTCCGAAACCGGGGAGATCTTGGAAAGAAAATAGGTGAAAAACTCGTCGAACCAGAGCGGTCCCGTCCAGGCCCACGCGACGACCTTGACGCCAAACACGGTCGCAGTAAAAAGCAGCAGAGGGCCTTCACGCCGTCTAAACGCCTGCGCGGTGCGGTTGACCAGCGTGGCCATCTTCGAAAATGCGGGAGAAGGTTTGGATACGGGCGCGCAGCTCATGCAGTTGGCCGGGTCTGAAACCATATTTTGAAGAGGGCTGCCACATGGTGAAGAAAAATCCCGGGCATTTTGCGCCACTTGTAAACCCGGGTCGTTCCTGCTGCCCGGGTGCGATGATGGACAGGGAACTCAAGAAATCTGTAGCCGTGCCTGTGGCATCTAGCCACGAACTCCCACCAGAATCCTTCCTTCATCTCACCCATCTCTGTCGCCAGCCGATGAGCGATCTCTCTCCGAATCAGAACGAACGGGCAGCTCGGATCGTGAACCGGCGCTCGGAAGACGGACTGATAAATCACGTAAAAGAAGCGCGAGAAGGTCCGCCGCACCATCGTGTCGGCGCGATCCACACGTTGTCCGATGAGGACGTCGGCCCGCGTGCGGCTCTCCCAAAACCTCCGGAAATCTGCAGGATCGCACTGTCCGTCGGAATCTACGCAGAGTAGATAATCGGCCTCCGTCATGGCCATGCCTTCGCACACAGCTTTGGAATAGCCCTTGCGCGTCTCGCTCAAATTTAGACGAATAGGCAATTCGTTTGCCAGGTTCCTCAGCACCTGCTGGGTGTTATCTCTGCTTCCGTCCTCGCACACGATAAAGCCCGGCTCAACAGCCGCGCGGATGACCGTGTACATCTCGCGGATCGTCGCCTCGATGCTATCCGCCTCGTTATGCACCGGCAGCAGGATCTCCAAACTGTCAGGCGCCATTCAGCGCTCCTTTGGCGCTGGCGAACCGCGCCCCGCAACGCGTCGGGGCTAGGAAGCATGCCGCCATCCGACCCACAAAAACTGTATTTTCTTCCGGGTGCACACAAATGATAAGACGCGCCCGGCTCTTCTGCAATTAACCAAATTGGTTATCATTGACAGGCGATGTCGGGCAGCGTTTTCAATGGCAAATGGGCACTCGTAACCGGCGCCAGCGCGGGCATCGGCGTGGCACTGGCCCGCGAGCTTGCCAGGCATGGCGCAAAGCTCATCCTCACCGCCCGCCGTGCCCACCGGCTTGAGAAACTCGCCGCTGAGTTCTCCGCTCTCGGCACTGAAGCGCGCATCGTGGTCGCCGACCTCAACGATCCCGCCGCGCCCCAACAAATCTACGATGCCACCGAAGGCGCGAATCTCACCATCGACATCCTCATCAACAATGCCGGCCTAGGCCAGTACGGCGCATTCTGCGAGGGCTCCGTTGACCAGGAACTGAGCCAGGTGCGCGTCAACTGCGAAGCCGTCGTACGCCTTTCGCGCCTCTTCGTTCCCCGCATGGTCGAGCGCCGCCGCGGATGGATGCTGGTCGTTGCATCCACGGCCAGCTATCAGCCCCTCCCTTATTACACAACCTACGCGGCCACCAAGGTTTTCGACCGTTTCTTCGCCCAGGGCCTGGCGGCAGAAGTCGCGCGCCACGGCGTCACGGTCACCACCCTCTGCCCCGGACCAACCGAAAGCGAGTTTTTTGAGGTTGCGCGGACCCGTGCCTTCGATCGCCGCCGTCAACCGGCTGACGAAGTCGCGCGCCTCGCCATTCGCGGCCTCGAGCGTGGCAGGCTCACCGTCATCCCTAATCTCACCGGCCACGCCGGCGCCTTGCTGACGCGTTTCATCCCCGTCGGCTTCATCGTCCGCGCCGTCGAACGCGTCGTAAGGCCGAAAAACAGCCAGTAGCCAACCGCTTCGAGCCATGAGCCAAAAGTCGAGAGTTGCGGGCTGCCAGCTACTCGCTGCCCCTCCCTTCAAGCCCCTCAATCTGGATTTCTCCCCCTATCGGTAGGGTCGCGAGTTCAGCCGCTGCAAAGGTGCCCGCCGGAGCGAGAGGCCTGGTACCGCCGCTCTCCTGACCGGCTGTACGGAGGGTCTCCGGACCCTACGGCAAGGCCGCCAACTTTCTCGTTCCCTTGTCCATTGCCGTTTTGCAGATAATTTCCCCCTCCTGCGCTACATTCAATTCAGGGCAGAGAATCCTACTGAATAACGGCGGCTCGGAATCATTGGCTGAACGCAGCCAGCGATGCCGGGCCGCATTCGTTTCGGAGTACTTTTGGCGCCCCAATGCGGGCAAATTCCGTGGCTTTATTTTCTTAGCGTTGCATCCAGAAAGGAGCAAAGGATGGCAAATAACCCGTTTATTTTTCCATACCTGGCCGCAGCGCATTGATTGCAATGCGTTTCGTATGAAATTTTTCACTAACAGTATGAAAACAATCAAGTTATTTTCAGGAATGTTGGGGGGTATACCCACGCCATCGCCGTGAAGCCAACCAGCAGCAAACCTGAGCAGGGAACTGCAGCAATTCCCGGTTTGCTTTGGACCGGTCGCCGCGACACAGGGCCTCCCGCGAATGA
>JASHVU010000029.1 GCA_030044455.1 Acidobacteriaceae bacterium
TCGCCGTGCACCTTATTGGTGCCGGCTTTGGGGCTCCCGTAGCCAATCACCGTGCGAACCGCAATGAACGAGGGCTTGAAAGCTTCAGCCTTGGCCACGGCGATGGCTGCTTCAATCGCGTCCAGGTTGTTGCCGTCTTCCACGATTTGCACTTGCCAGTTGTAGGCGTCGAAGCGCTTCAAAGCATCTTCGGTATAGCTCAGCTCGGTGGGTCCGTCGAGCGAAATCAGGTTGTCGTCGTAGAGCAGGATGAGCTTGCCCAGGCCCAGTGTGCCGGCCAGCGACGCGGCTTCGTGCGAGACGCCCTCCATCAGGTCGCCGTCGCCGCAAAGCGCGTAGGTGTAGTGGTTCACAACTTCGTAACCGGGCTTGTTGTAGATCGCGGCCAGGTGCTTTTCGGCAATGGCCATGCCCACCGCCATGCCCACGCCTTGCCCCAGCGGGCCAGTGGTCACTTCAACGCCTTCGGTATCGCCGTACTCAGGATGACCGGGCGTTTTCGAATGCCACTGGCGAAAGCTCTTCAAGTCGTCGAGCGTCACATTGTAGCCGGAAAGAAACAGCGAACCATAGAGCAGCGCCGAAGCGTGGCCGTTCGAAAGCACAAAACGGTCGCGATCGGCCCACTTTGAGTTCTTCGGGTTGTGTTTCATCAGCTTGTGGTAAAGCAGGTAAGCGATAGGCGAGCAACCCAGCGGCGCGCCGGGGTGGCCGCTGTTGGCCTTTTCAACGGCATCGACCGCGAGCAGGCGCAGCGTGTCGATGGAGAGCTGATCGAGAGAGAGTGCGGCAAGACTGGAACTCATAGTGGCTTTTGAAACTCGTCCTTTCGGTTGGAGCGCGATGCGCAATTAGGTAAGGCAATGAGGAAAGTAGCCCAATCCAGCGCGGCGTTTGAGCCTTATGTGGCGGCGTCGATCTTGACCTTCACATTGTAACCAAGCCAGGCATCCTGCTCAGGCCAGTGCAACGTCCATTCCAGTGCGGTTGAACCGGCTTCGGGTGCAATGTCTGCGCTGAAACCGGCACTGCCCATTCCCCGGCTGTTGACCGTGTACTTGGTCTTCCAGCCATCCCATGTCCACAACACTTCAAAATACTTTTCATCCAGGATGCGCAATGCCCGGCCCGCATCCATGCTCTGGATTGGCCGGTGCCGCGTGTAAATTTCGAGGCCGTGGTTAACCCGGCCGCGTCCCTCGGGATTCGAGTAGCGATCGTAGACTGCATCGATGCGGTCAAAAACCTTGCCGTCCACGGCTGAGCGCAGCAACTTGAGGTACTCGGCATGGGCCCACACCAGCGGAACTGCCGACCCTGCCGGCTTTCCAAACTTCAACCGGCGCTCGGGGCGGTCGGCCTCGTCCCACACCTGTTCCGGCATCATGCAGCCGCTGGTGGCGAACTTCTCATACGTCTCGATCAATGATGCAATATCGTTACCTGCGGCAAGTTCATAGTGGGCGCGCTCGCCGCCCAGCAGCGGCCACACGCGTCCCTGCCCCCAGCCTTTGTAAGGGCCCCCGTCGGGCCGCTGGCCGTAGCCGTCGTGGTTGTAGCGCAGCCATCCGGCGCCCTGCGGCAAATCTCGCTTCAAGACGGCGTCCACCACTTTCAGCGAATCGATCATTAGCGGGTCGCCGGCGCGGCGAACACCATAGCGCACCAGCTCAAGGAATCCAGCATCGATAATCTCCCGTGCCTGGAACTCATAACGCGCGCCGGGTGGCTGGTTCGCCAGCCGTATGGTCTCAGTGCCGCAGGCCTCGTGGGCATAAGCCTCCCCGCACTCCGGCGGCCGGATGCGCATGTAGTGCCGCTTGACCTCGGGGAGCAGTACCCCGTTCTGGGTCACCGTCCAGTCTTCAAGATGGCCCTCGATCCAGTCGGCAAACTCCTCCAAAAACAAGCCCAGTTCGGCGGAATCATGGGCGCGGGCGATCTCGGCTGCGCATATCAATCCGCTGATTACCGCTGCCAAAGTCGATGGCGAGTAGCCCGAATTCTCTTCCCAGCGCTCCTGGTGCGTAATCGGCGCCTGGCGCACCAGGCATCCGGCAGCACGTTCCACAAACGGAAATATCTCAAGATTGCCAACGGCATTGGCCTTCCACAGCCGCCACGCCAGGATGATGGGGAAGGCGACCTCGTCGAGTTGTTTACCGCTCCAGTAGGGGGTGCCGTCAATCCAGAAGTTCTGGGCAAAGCCGCCATCGGGTTGCTGGGTACAGGCCAGATACACAAGCGCACGCCGGGCCGTCTCAGCGCGACCGCAGGCCAACAGCGCCGTTGCGGTTTGCACCATGTCGCGGGTCCACACCAGGTGGTAGCCGCCCAGGTCGTCGTCGCTCTTGGCCTGGCCCCAGGGTATTGAGGCGGAGGCAACAAACGCGCCGCTGAAAGTCTTGTCCTCATGGGCCAGCAGCACGTTGTGGCTGGCGCGCATCAGCTTGCCGCCATCCATCGCTTTGGCGGTCAGCCATTCGGGGTTGGCCGCGCGGTGCCACTGCTCAATGAAGCGCTTCCGCATTTCGGCGTAGGGAGCCGCGAGCGCGCCCAGCGTTTTTTGTGCAGCCGTATGGTGGCCCGCGCCAACGCCAATGGCCACGGTAAATTCATACGATGCCAACCCATTTGCGCTTTCAGTCAACTCGGCGGGAACATCGCCGGTCCGCAGCGCGTGGTCGGGAGCGCCACATCCGCCCAGGTTGATCTGGCCCATCACCGCGACATTGCCGTTGGTGGCTGAGCCGAACTCCCAATCCATCTTGAAGCCCTGCATCAGGTCGCGCCAGCCATCGCTGAACCCCACAAAGCCGCAGCTCACGTGCGCGAATCCGCAACTGGCGGCCATCACCAGTGACCATTCGTCCTTCCACGCCATCAGTACCTTGCGGCCGGCCAAATCCACGGCCCAGGCCGAATTGCCGGCCCCGCCGCCATTCAGGTGCGGCGCCAGCAGCGCAAACACCTTCAGCCGCGGCAGCAGATCGGCATGCCCCTCAAGACGCACTCGCTGCAGCACCACCGCATGGTGGGGATCGCAGATGATCTCCTTGATGAGGGCATACCGGCCTTCCGGATCGCGATTGATGTAACGCACCCCAAGAGCCTCCGTGTGGATGTACTCGAAGTCCGAAGTCAGATCGCGCTTTTCCTCGTGGGCAAACGATTCCCCGTCAGTGACCAGGAACTCCATGTCGCGCACCTGAGGCCGGTCGATCGTGGGGTGGTAGATTTCGTTCACTATGCCGTGAGAGCAGGTGAACCAGATGTGGCTGGATGCAGCGTACGCCGTGCCCACCGCGTCCTTTACGCTCGAGGTCCAGCGCGGTTGCATGCCGGGCCCGCCGAATGCCTCGCCCTGCTGGGTCAGGCACCTGTACAAGGGTTGTTCGCTCATAAGGTCGCTTGCCTGGTGTTCTGAATCTGAAATCTGCGGCCAAAATGCATTGTCATCCTGAGCGCAGTCCGCCGCGGCGGACGGAGTCGAAGGACCTGCAGTCGTTTTCTATCCAACTCCGGAGTTAACGTACCAAAACCGTTCTTACCCCCGTGACGGGAAGCCAAAAGAACTCGTCACACACAACTAGGACGCTCAGCGCCATGGGAAGGATACTAATTTGTCTCCGCTGTATGCAAAGATTGAAATTCGTTGATTTTTCGCACCCCGGCGGAATGAAGCTGCATCCAAGACACTGTGTCGCCGCCGACGTAGGATGTTGGTTTTTCCTCAATGTCTGGCCCGAAGGCCAGCCCGCAGCAAAACCAGAGATTCTGTAAATCGAATCCACGGGACTCAAGCCGCCGCGAACCCAACGAACGGTGGCCTTCTGCAACACCGGAGAGGGTACACCTTCTTTGGTCTTGCCTTACTCCACCCGATACAATCTGATCGAGGAGATTCCCCTTATGGCATATGAACTCGCACCGCTTCCTTACGACTACTCCGCACTTGAGCCCTATATTGATGCGGAAACCATGAAGCTGCACCACGACAAGCACCATCAGGCGTACATCAACAATGTGAACGCCGCGCTGGCCAACCACCCCGAACTCGCCAAGAAATCGGTCGATGACCTCATCAAGGACCTGGCTGCAATTCCTGAAGACATTCGCGGCGCCGTCCGCAACAACGGAGGCGGCCACTCCAACCACACCGCATTCTGGCACCTGATGGGCCCGGCCGGATCAGCCGGCGTAGGCGGCGCTGCCACTGGCGCCATCGCTGCGCAAATCGCCGCTGACTTCGGCGACTTCGACGCCCTGAAGAAGACCTTTAATGAGACCACCGCCAAGCAGTTCGGCTCGGGCTGGGGCTGGCTGGTGTTTACCGGCGGCAAGCTGAAGGTCATCACCACCCCCAACCAGGATTCACCCCTCTCCCAGGGTCTCTATCCCATCCTCGGCAACGACGTGTGGGAGCACGCCTATTACCTCAAGTATCAGAACCGCCGTCCCGATTACCTGGCCGCCTGGTGGAACGTGGTGAACTGGGCTGAAGTCAACAAGCGCTTCGCAACCGCCAAGGGGTAAGAAGCAGCTACGAGCTGTTAGCTCTTAGCTTTTAGTCGGGTGCCCCGCTCAAGCCGTGCGCCACCCATTTCACAGTTTTATCGTGAGATGGGTGGGAAGTCTCGAACCTCATCCCGCTCCCCTTTTCCAACCACAACACACGCTGCTCAAGTTCTCCACCGCCTCGCCGGATCGAGGATGGGTGGAAGACCATGGCTTCTTCAAACGGCCGGCTCACTTTGAGTTGGCCGTTTCCATTCACAGCCTCGTGAGAGTATTCTTGGACACCGCTTCCCGATGGGAAAAACTCACACTGAACGAAAAGGAGGTCCCTATGCGGACCATCAGACTTGGTCTTCCCGTTGCAGTTCTTTGTGGAATAGCGTTCGTCCTGCTCGCTCCCACACGCGTCCTCGGCCAATATGTC
>JASHVU010000366.1 GCA_030044455.1 Acidobacteriaceae bacterium
CAGAAAGCCCCGATGGTTTGCGCCGAGATCATCGTCTCGCCACCGCGGCCCACGGCGGCAGAGATCATGATGGGCAGTTTTTTGCCACTCTCCCGGAAGACTTCCTGAATGGCCACCAGCGCGGCCTTGGCATTAAGCGAGTCGAATATGGTTTCAACCAGCAGCAGATCGACATTGCCGGAAATGAGGGCGCGCACTTGTTCGGCGTAGGCGGACTTCACCTGGTCGAATATAACCACGCGGAAGCCGGGATCGTCGGCATCAGGCGAGTTTGAAAGCGACACAGTGAGCGGCCCTATGGCGCCGGCGACAAAGCGTTGGCGGCCAGTCTGGCTGCCCGCGCGGTCGGCCCACTCGCGGCACTGCCGCGCCGACTGCTCGTTGATCTCCCAGGCGAGAGCTTTCAGATTCGGGTCGTCGATGATCTTCTGGTAGAACTCAGGATCTTTGCGGCCGCCGTGCTCGCGCGGATCGTCGACAAAGAACTCGCTTTGCGCAATGCTGGTAGCGCCAAAAGTGTTGGTCTCGATGATCTCGGCACCAGCATCAAGGAAGCGATGGTGAATGTCGCTGACCATGGCCGGTTGAGTAAGCGAGAAGAGATCGCCGTTGTTCAATAGATCTTTCTTTGCGTCCTTGAACCGCTCGCCGCGAATATCCTGCTCCTTCATCCCGTAAGTGCGCAGCGTGGTGCCCATTGCGCCGTCGATGATGGCGATGCGCGACGCGAGGATGCGGGAAAGGGGGTGAGCATCAGGGTGAGTCATAGGGGAGTCCTCAAGCCCAAGCGGCCTTATTTCAAGGATATCGGATTCGTCAAGCTGCCGGGACGATTTCGCGGCGAACGCACGCTGATGGGCACTGGACTGCGGCAACTATCGGTTGAATGGGATGGGCCGGAATCGGGCAACCGGGGCGATCCACTATCCTTGAGACTGATCATGTCGTTTACAACTCTTTTTGGCAGCACCCAGGAACCCGATAAACCGGAACCGGACGAGCCGGGCGAAAAGAAGGGCGGCTTTTTCAGCCGCATGCGCCAGGCAGTCACGCGGACGCGCGAGTCCTTTTCCGCCAAGATCGCCGACCTGGCCGCGATGACGCGCATCGTCGATGAAGCAGCGCTCGAGGAACTGGAGACCGCGCTGCTCACCAGCGACATTGGCGTCCCGACAACGACGGCGATTCTGGATGCATTGCGCGATCGGGCGCGCCATGAAGTGATTGAGGGCGGAGCTGAACTTCGCCGGTTGCTCAAGGAACAGCTTGTAGCGATATTGGAGGCTCCACGGCGGCCAATTCCTTCGCCGGATACGCCGCCAAAGGTGACATTCCTTGTCGGCGTAAACGGAACGGGCAAGACCACGAGCAGCGGAAAACTTGCGGCGTGGAGCCGCTCGCAAGGGCGCTCTGCGCTTTTGTGCGCGGCTGATACTTTTCGCGCGGCTGCGATCGAGCAGCTTGAGGTGTGGGCCTCGCGCTCGGGCGTGGAGATGATCAAGACGCGGCAGGGCGGCGATCCTTCGGCGGTTTTATATGACTCGATTGCCGCGGCCAAGGCGCGACAAATTGACGATCTGTTTGTGGACACGGCCGGCCGGCTGCACACCAAGAGCAGCCTGATGGACGAGCTCGACAAGATGCGTCGCATTGCCGCAAAACTGATTCCCGGCGCCCCGCACGAGGTGCTGCTGGTAATGGACGCGACCACGGGCCAAAACGGGTTGGAACAGGCGCGGCAGTTCACCGGCTCGGCAGGAGTAACCGGTATCGTGCTTACCAAATTGGATGGGACGGCCAAAGGTGGCATCGCCGTGGCCATCGCCCGCGAGCTCGATCTGCCGGTGCGGTTTGTGGGTGTGGGCGAAAAGATGGAAGACCTGCTCGAATTCTCGGCGCCGGATTTTGTGGAATCGCTGCTGGGATAGCTGAGGCTAAACTCGTTCGCAATTACCCTCTTCACAATGCCAATTCACCGGCATGAAACGGATACGGCTTAATGCCGGAGCTGATGTCGATCGCCCCTAGGCCGGTCTTGCTTCGACGATCCCGACGTCTCGAACCATCAAATTGTCGCCCCCAACGGGGTATAACCCGGCCTGCATAAAGCCTGCTGCCTCTAGAAGCGTTCTCCATTCGCGCTCGCTTCGCTCTTTGCCGCCCGTGACAGCAAGCATGTTGAGGTCGCTCATCAGGTGACCTTCCAGCTGTGGATCGGCATGCGAGACAAGCGGCGGAAGGATGAATTCAACGATCAGCAAACTACCGTTTTGCGGAATGACCGTGCGGCAATTCTTGAGGATCGTAACGGCATCCTCGTCCTTACGCCCGTGCAACACATGTTTGATCATGTAGACATCGGCTCCGGCTGGGACCGATTGCATAAGGTCGGCGGCGATGAGCTCGCATCGCGAGGAAGGATCTTCATTCGCGAAGCGGGATCTGGCTGCATCGACACTGGCTTCGTGGTCCACAAGCATGCCGCGCAAATGCGGGTTGAGCCCCAGAACTGCGAGAATGAGCGACCCACCGCCGCCGCCCAGGTCAGCGACCATCTTTGCGTGGGAAAAATCCCAGGCCTTTGCGATGGGAGCATAATCCTCAGCCGGAGCCGTGCCCATCACCGCACGAAAAATTGACCCGGCTTCGGGATCCCGCGACCAGGGGGAGGGTATATTCGCATCGCGGACCTGGGCGGCAGGCCTTCCGGTCCGAACGCACTCTGTCAGCAGGGACCACTCGTCGGCAAGGAAATCGGCCCAGAAGACGACGGCCGGCCAGACGGACTGGGGCTGATCGCGGCGTAGCGGTTTGCCGAACTCAGTGAGCCGAAAGTGTTCGGGCGCCGTCTCTTCCGTTACGCCGAGGCTGGCAAGAGCGCGAAGCAAACGGTATAGCGCATTGGCGTCTGCATGACACTTTTCGGCCAGGAAGGTTATGCTCCGCACTTCGTCTCCAAGTGCGTCGGCAACGCCCAGACGCGCGGCCGCGCAAAGCATGCGGCTGCGGGAGTATGCCATTGCCATTTCGACGAGTCCGGTGTTGGTGATGACATTGCCGATGCCGCTGGTAGTCTCGACCATTAAACACCTCCAAAAACCAATTTACTTATTGCGAACGATTTCTGCCCACCGGTAAACTCGGATTCGTACCCAGAAGCGCCGCTCCTTGCTTCGTCCGCATCACTCCCAAACAATTATCCTGAGATGTGATTGAGAGACCGCAGCTTCTTCGCAATCCCAAGCGCCGCAAGGTAAGTTTCCGCGCCGTGGTTCGATGGGTCTTGATTGGGGTCGTGGCGCTCTGGGCCCTTGCAGCACTTAGCCTGGTGGCGCTTCGGTTTATCGATCCCCCCATCGACGCGGTGCACATGGAGCGCCGTGTGCAATCGTGGATTCACCACAAGCCATATCACAAGCGGTACACATTCGTTCCGCTGAGCCAGATCTCGCCCGACCTGCAACACGCCGTTATCGCCGCTGAGGACGCGCGCTTTTATCAGCATCATGGCTTCGACTGGCAGGCGATTCAGATTGCTGCGGAAGACGATATGAAGGGCGGGCGCATTCGCGGAGGTTCAACCATTACGCAGCAACTGGTGAAAAACCTGTTCTTTGGAACGGGTCGCTCTTACCTGCGCAAAGGTGCGGAGTTCACACTGGTGCCGGTGGCCGAACTGGTGCTCGGCAAGAAGCGAATTCTAGAACTCTACCTCAACGTTGTTGAA
The DNA here is from genome assembly GCA_030044455.1 of Acidobacteriaceae bacterium. Lineage (GTDB taxonomy): Bacteria > Acidobacteriota > Terriglobia > Terriglobales > Acidobacteriaceae > Telmatobacter. The sequence continues at coordinate 3,728 of JASHVU010000366.1, forward strand.
TGGGGACCCGGTATTTATGGCGCGGATGAGGCGTGCCGCTACTACTTCAAAATCCCGCCCCGCAGCGTCGGTCGGGAGCAGTCAGCCGAGCTGGCCGCGATTCTGCCACGACCTTTGAAGCGCAGGCCCGAACGCATGACCCATTATAGCGGCCTCATCCTCGATCGGATGCACGAGATGGGTTGGTAGAGGCGCATCCTGTTGTGGGTCGCACCTCCGTCGCATGTAAACTTGATTGTTCCCGTTCTGATTTAGGAGCCGGGCATGAGTGATCAGGCGACAAAAGACCTCTATTGGATGCGCCGCGCGCTGGAGTTGGCGCAGCGCGGCATCGGGCTGTGCTCGCCGAATCCTCAAGTGGGCTGCGTGATTCTGGATCGTGCGGGCCAGGTGGTGGGCGAAGGGTGGCACGAATACGACTTGTTGGACCACGCCGAGGTTGTAGCTCTGCGCGAGGCCAGAGAGCATGCGGGTGAGCGGCTGCACAACGGTACGGCCTATGTAACGCTCGAGCCGTGCAACCACCAGGGACGTACGCCTCCCTGCACCATGGCGTTTATCGAGGCCGGGCTCAGGCGCGTGGTGGCGGCGACTATCGATCCGAATCCAAACGTGGCCGGTCATGGCGCCGACGCGTTGCGAGGCGCCGGCATTGAAGTGACACTGGGTGTTCGCCAAGCTGAGGCGCGGCGGCTCAACGAAGGCTTTGCGCGCTGGAGCCAGCATAAGCGGCCCTTTGTACTGATGAAGGTGGCCATGTCGTTGGATGGGCGCATTGCGCCGCCAGCCGGGCACAACGCCGGACCCGCTGCGCCTTATTGGATCACGAGTGAGCTTGCGCGCGCGGCCGTGCAGCCGCTGCGCTGGCAGGCCGATGCGGCCATGGTAGGCGTCGACACGGTGGTTGCCGACGACCCGTGGCTTACCGACCGCAGCGGATTGCGGCGCCGCCGGCCGCTCCTGCGCATTGTGCTTGATTCGGCTCTCCGCATGCCGCTCAACGCAAAGATGGTGACCAGCGCGCAGAACGACATGCTCATCTTCACCGTGTCCTCGGACCAGGCGCGCGCCGACCAATTGCGCAATCGCGGCGTTCGCGTAGAGATGTTGCCCGCGGAGGCGGGCCGCGTTCCACTTGGCAAGGTGCTCAACATGCTTGGCGAGGAAGGCATCTTGACGCTGCTGACTGAAACCGGCACGCGGCTCAACACCGCGCTGTTGTCGGCGGGGCTGGTCGATCGCTTGCACCTCTTCGTCGCCCCGCAGATCATGGGTTCCGATGCTGTTCCTGCGTTTCGCGGCATGGCGCGTTTCG
>JASHVU010000367.1 GCA_030044455.1 Acidobacteriaceae bacterium
AAACACCAGCGGCATCAGCGACCGTTGCGCAAACCCCGTCACAATCTGCCGCGGCGAGTAGCTAAGAACCCCCGCCTTATTCCGCTCCGCCTCGTGGATCGCCCTCCGCAAATCGCCGCGCTCGTGCACCGTATCCGCATCGGTAAACAGCAGCCAGCGGCCCCGCGCCGCGCGCGCAGCCGTCCACACCGCATTCGCCTTGCCCGTCCAGCTCGGCTCCAGTTTGCCGGCCTCGATCACCGTTACCCCCGCAAACCCACGCGCAATCTCAGCAGTACGATCCGTCGAGTGATCGTCCACTACGACGAGTTCCCAATCGCGGCCCAGAGCAAAAATCTCTTCAGACTGCCCGACGAGAGACTCGAGGCAGTCAGCCAAACAATCCTCTTCGTTGCGAGCCGGCACAATCACCGTCAGTTCAATTAACTCCTCGGGTTCCGGCTGTTCGAAAACCGTTCCGGGAATCGACAGCGCCGCCCACTCCCGCCAGTCTGTACGCCCGGCCGGCTCGCCGTCGTCGTTCAGGCCCAGCACCGGAGTGTACTCGCTCTTGCCTTCACCGGCCTCGCGTCTCGCTATCATTCTTCGCCATTTCCTGGTTCTGCTGCTTTCGAAACTTCTCGCACACTCGTATTATAAAAAGGTGCGGTATCTTCGACTTTCGAGCCTTCTCTCTGTCGTGTGCCTTGCGTTGCTCATTGGCTGCAACCGTGGCGCACATCCCAGAATGCTCAATATCCCCGCACCTGACTTCACCGTTTCCGACGGCTCGAGCACCGTACGCTTAGCCAGTTATCGCGGCAAAGTTGTTCTGGTCAATTTCTGGTGGAGTCAGTGCGCTCCCTGCCTTGAAGAACTCCCTTCCCTTCTCCAGCTCCATCACGACGACCCCGATTTGGCCATCCTTGCCGTCAGCATCGACGAAGATGAGGACTCTTACAGGCAGTTCATCGCTCGCCACCACGTCGACTTGATCACGGTTCGCGACCCCAACCAATCCGCCCCCAAACTTTTCGGCACCGATATGTGGCCGGAATCCTATCTAATTGACCGTAAAGGCATTATACGCCGTAAGTTCGTCGGCCCGGCCGACTGGTCCGATCCCGAAATCCGCTCCTTCATCCAGGGCCTTTAAGCCGCTCTCGTTCCAACTCCTCAAATTCCCGCAATTTCTCTGTTGACATGATTCATGTTTTAGTGTACTAGTCTTATAGTACATTGATTTCACGATGACCATCCCTGTCAAACCCGCATTTCGATTCCGACTCGACCTGCACAGCGGGGTCCCCGTCTACCGCCAGATCATCGACCAGGTTCGGGGAGGGATTGCATCCGGCGCGCTCGCCACCGGCGACCAGCTTCCCACCGTTCGCCAGCTTGCCGTCGATCTCTCTATCAATCCCAACACGGTCGTCAGAGCTTACAAAGAGCTCGAACTCAGCGGGCAGCTTGAAACGCACCAGGGAACAGGCACTTTTATAAGCCAGCAGAAAAGACCTGGCTCCGGCGCCGAACGGGAGCGCCAGCTCGGCCAGATTGTGGCCGACGCCGTGGCCCGCGCCGGAGCCGCGGGATTCACCATCGACCAGCTTTTAGAGCAGTTGAAGTGCTGGCCCGACCGGCCGGCCGCGAAGGAGAAAGAATGACACCTCGATTCAATACGCAACCACCCAACCCAGTGGCCATCACCGCGTTTGTCATCAGCATTACAGCCGGTGGCATCGCCACGGCCCTCACCGAACGTACAGCCTATGTTATCGCCGGCTCGCTCGCCGGCCTCTACCTGCTGTTTGCCATCAAGGTCGTGCGGCAATGGGAAAAGGCCGTTAAGCTTCGCTTCGGCCGTTACATCGGCCTGCTTGGGCCGGGAGTCTTCATGATCGTTCCGGTGATCGAAACCTTGAGCCAGATTGTCGACCAGCGCGTGCGCGTTGCCAACGTATCGGCTGAAACCACTCTGACCCGCGACACCGTTCCCGTGAACGTGGACGCCATCGTCTTCTGGATGGTGTGGAACGCCGAGAAAGCAATTCTCGAAGTGGAGAATTACAACGACGCCATCACTATGAGCGCGCAGACCGCTCTCCGGGAATCGATCGGGCGTCATGACCTGCACCAGGCCCTGGCTGAACGCGAGATGCTTGGGCAGGAGCTACAGAAGATTCTCGACGAAAAGACCACGTCATGGGGCATTACCGTGCAGTCGGTCGAAATCCGCGATGTCCAGATTCCTCCCGCCTTGCAGGATGCCATGTCGCGCGAGGCACAGGCTGAGCGCGAGCGGCGCGCCCGCGTTATCCTCGGCACGGCTGAAACCGAGATTGCCGAAAAATTTGCGGCGGCCGCCCTTACCTACCAGGACAACCCCACTGCATTGCATCTACGCGCCATGAACATGCTCTACGAGGCCATCAAAGAGCGGGGCTCCATGATTGTAGTGCCTTCAACCGCGGTTGAAACCATGGGCCTCGGCGGAACGCTGGCCACCAGCGCGCTGGCCAGGCAGCAGTAGAAACCGGAGGTGAGTCATGCATAAGAAAACACTGGCAGCAATTTGCGCGGCGAGCCTGCTGGCATACGCAGCTGCGGCAGAGCCCACGAATCATTCACAGTGGACCGGCGTGTGGCAGGGCCGGCTCGATGGGCAGCCGGGTGTAACGCTCACATTGGCTGAAGACACAGGAGAACTGGGCGGAACACTTGTGCTTAACGTCGTCGAGAAGCAGGATGGTCAAGCTCGCATAGCGGCAACCGAGCCGCACGTCCTGGTGCATCCGCGGCTTGATGGCAGCACGCTCTCCTTTGAAATAAGGAAGATCGACGGCTCGGGTGATCTGGTGAATTTTACGGTCGTGCTCACTCCCGAGGGCAAGGCACGGATTCACTGCCTGGATTGCGGCGCGGATGCACCGGTTGTGGATATGACCAGGGCGCAATAAGCGAATCGAGGTATCGCTCATGAAAACCTCACCGAGCATTTTCATCGTTGTGGCGTTGCTCGCATTCATCGCGAGCAGCGCCCCGGCCAAAGTAGACGCCAAAGCCTCTCCGGTGCACCCCGGTTTCACTGAAGCGTGGCGCGAGCTGCCCCAGCCCATCGTGAATTGTCGCTATGAGGACGCAGTTCTCGTCTTCGAACTTGGACTCCGGCCCGGCCATTCGCGAAATGTGCACACCACACAGCCGTTTGCTCTGCGCATTATCATTTCCCAGTCGGGCAAGGCTGAGCTCCCGATTCTGTCTCAGTTTCTCCGGCTGGTCATCCCGCGCCGTAGCGCCTGACAACGCCGCGCCAGCTGAACTGCTATCCTTTCTCCATGACGACGGTTGAGATTCTCTTTCGCTACGCTGTTCCGCCTACCGAACAGGTAGCCTTGGCGCTGGCCCGCGCGCGCGACGTCTATGGAGTCCGCAGTCTCACCCTCGACCGCAACGCGCACACTGTCCGGGTTGAATATGACGCCACTCGCCTTACAGCGGCCGTGGTCGCTGGCCTGCTCACCTCCTCAGGCCTCCAGCTTGCCGAAGAACTCCCGCTGATTCCGCCGCCTGCGCCAGAGCCTGAGCCAACGCCGGCCAAGTAGAGTTGACTCCCTCGTTGCGCGCAGATCGATTTGGCCCATCCCTGCGCCCGGGACGTGCGACAATTCACATCGACACTCGTTTTTTCACGTCGAGCCTCATTTTTGTTGCATGGCCAGCGCGCGCAAACCCGTCATTGTCCGCAAGTTCACTCGCGACTGGTGCGCTGGCTACGCAGGCCCTGAACTTGGCCGCAACGACGCGGAACTCGAGATCCTCGATCTTTCCGGCAAAGTCATCCGCATGGCTTGGGAACAGGTCAAGTGGGTTTGCTACGTCCGCGATTTTCCCTCTTCCACGGCCGATCCCGCCAACCCCGAGCGTCTTCTCCGCAAGCGCTTTGCCATCCGTCCGCGTACTCCCGGCCTGTGGATGCGTCTCACTCTGACCGACGGCGACGAGCTCGAGGGTCTCGCGGCCAACGATCTCTCGCTGGTCGATGGCGCCGGGCTGATGCTCACCCCACCCGATACCCGTTCCAACACTCAGCGCATCTTTGTGCCGCACAAAGCCATCCAGACTCTTCAGGTGCTCAGCCTGATTGGTGCGCCCGGGCGACGCCAGCCCACGGCGCCGCGTGAAGTCGAACCCGAACTGTTTCCGAGCGAGGGGAGCTGAAATTCGGCTCCCAGCTCTCAGCATTTAGCTCGTAGGTGCGTGAGCGGGTAGAGGTGCAACTGCCCTAATCTGCGTAGGATTGCGCGGCGTTACTGATGGCATTTTGGTCTGCGGGCGCCGCGAGCAGCGATTTGTAAAAGCTCGACGTCAGCCGCATGACATGCTCGTCAACATAATTCTCCAGTACCCATGCCCGCGCGGCTGCGCCCATGCGACGTGCGCGCTCAGGATCAGCCAGCAGCTTGCAAACCGCCTCCGCAATCGCCACTGGATATCCGGGGGGAATCAGCAATCCGGTCACTTCAGGCACCACCGAGTCGCGTGAGCCGGTCGAGAGCGTTGTCACCACGGGGATTCCGGTCGCCGCGGCCTCTAGAACCACGTTGGGAAAGCCCTCGCGCCAGGTTGGCAGCACCATCACATCCATCGCCCGATAAAACGGCAGCGGATCGGACACGTAACCAGTTCGCTGGATTCGCGGATGCGCGTAAATCCGATTGCGCAGAGAAACCGGAAGCTCGTCTTCCCCGTCATCGAACCATCCGACCAGGAGCAGGTACGCTTCCGGCTCACGTTCGAGGATCTGGTCGAAAGCCTCAATCAGCTCCGGCAACCCTTTGTCGCGGGTGAGCCGGCCAACGAACCCCACGACCTTTGCCTGCAGAGGCAGCCGTAGCCTCGCGCGCACCATCGAACGCCCTGGAGAGAAATGGTCAGTGTCAACACCGTTGCTGCTTCCCTCGCCCAGCAGATGCAGCCTTGATGCAGGCCCAACTCCAAGCGCAAGCGCTTGCGCCCTCAAGCTGCGGCTGTTGCATAGAACCACGTGCGCGCACCGCGCCGCCAGCCGCTCAGCCGCGAGCAGAATGTGGCGCTTGAACCCGCCCGTGCTCTCGAGCTTCAGGCCTCTCAACATGTAGACCCGCCTGGGCACGCGTCGCAGCCAGGCGGCCAACGTTCCCAGAAAACCTGCCTTCGGGGTGCTGAACTCCACCATAGCGGGGCGCAGGCGGCCGATCAGCAGCCAGAGTCGCACCAGTGAAATCAAGTCGGCAACCGGCTCAATCCCGCGCCGGATGGGAATCGCAACTGACCTGACTCCTTCGAGCGCGGCGGTTTGCCTCAGCAGCACGCCGGGGCTCGAGACCACCGTTACATCAAACCCCGCGGCATGCAATGCACGCAACCGGCCGCGGAGCACCAGGCATGTCTCATGGCGCGTGACGCCCACAATAATGCTCTGCTGCCCGGGAACACTCGATTGAGAAACCAAGTCAAGCTTAAGTACTGCACTTGAAGCCATCGGCGAACCGACCGGAGAGATATGACTTAGGTACTTAGACTAAGCAAAAGAACTGTACTATTTCTGGACAGGGAATGCGCGTGATGAAAAACACAGCTTAACCGCCCCTCAGACGGCAACAATCTGTTCCTACCGGGAACTGCATGGCCGATCGATTGAGGGTTCTCCTCCTGATTCCGCACCTGGGAGGCGGCGGAGCTGAGCAAGTGACTGCTCTGCTGGCCCGTGGACTCTCTGATCGCAAATACGAAATCCACCTGGGGCTGATAACTCAGGAATCAGCCCCCGTGGGAGCTGTGCCTGAAACCGTGATCGTGCATGCCCTCGGCGCATCCAGGGTCAGACGCGGCGCTACTCAAATCCTCAAGCTGGTCCGCCGTGTCAAGCCCAACGTTATTCTCTCGGGCATGTTCCACCTTAACTTCGTCGTGCTCATGTTGCACCCGCTCTTCCCCGCGCGAACTTCGGTAATTGTCCGACAAAACACCACTGTCTCCGCTTCGCTCGAGGCCGACGTGCTGCCCTGGTACACAGGCTGGCTCTACCGCGTGCTTTACCGATTTGCTGATCAAATCGTCTGCCAGTCCCGGGCGATGGCCGACGACCTGGTGTCAGAGCTCGGGGTTCCGGTGGAACGGCTCGCCGTGTTGCCCAATCCGGTGGACTTTGAAGCTTTAGAGAACCTCACGGAGCCCGCACCTTGGCCCGGGTTGGGCCCGCGTCTTCTCGCCATCGGCCGGCTCGCACCTGAGAAAGGCTTTGACCTGCTCGTGAAGGCAATGGCAAAAGTTCGCAGGGATTTTCCCCATGCCGGCCTGGTAATCGTAGGCAAAGGCCGCGAAGAGACTCGCCTGAAAACTCTTGCAATTCATCTCGGAATCGCCGATGCGGTTTCCTTTGCCGGCTATGTGGATCGGCCTGGGCGGTTTTACGCCGGGGCCGACCTGTTTGTTCTCTCCTCGCGTCGCGAGGGGATGCCAAACGCGCTGATTGAAGCGATCGCCAGTGGATTGCCGGTTGTGTCGACCCCCGCGTCAGGCGGTTTGGTTGACCTGCTGAGGAGACACACAAACGCATGGCTCGCCCCCGATGTGAGCGTCGACGGATTGACTCAAACTCTCAAGGAAGCCATTGAGAAGCTCGAAGCCGACACCCCTTGCTGGGATCGTCATCGATCGGCGAAGCTGGCTCGAATGCAGGCTCTTCTTGGCACGGGTGGGTTCACCCCTGAGACAACGCCCTCTGCGGGCAGTACCGGCGGCCCCAGGTCTTCGCTCTACGCCGAATACTGCGGCGAGTTTGCGTTTGAGCGCGCCTTCGAGGCCTATGAGTCGCTCATCGATGACCTGTGCACGGAGGGCCGCGCATGAACCACGCCGCACTCATGATTCCGACCATCGACCGCATTGGCGGCGCAGAACGGCACGTGCTCGACTTGGCTTCAGGCTTGCGCCGACGCGGATGGAAGGTGACGGTAGTGGCGCTGGCCGGAACCGGCAGCGGGCTCTCAGCGGAACTCGACCGCTATGGAATCGGGTACATCTCCCTGGAAATGCGCAAGGGCCTCGCCGACCCTCGCGGATGGCTGCGCCTGGTCTCCTGGCTGCGACGGCACAAACCCGACATCGTCCACGCCCATCTGCCTCACGCCGCGTGGATGGCGCGGTTGTCGAGGTTGGTGGCTCGCGTGCCGGTGGTCCTGGACACTGTCCACAGCACCTCAACCGGCAATTGGCCGCGCAAATTCTTGTACCATTTGACGCGTTCCCTGCCCGACCGCGTCGTTGCGGTAAGCGATGCCGCAGCCGAGACGCACATAAGCGCAGGCTTGGTCGACCGGGATCGCCTGACTGTGGTACCCAACGGCGTGGATATTGAATTCTGGCACGCGGACGTAGCAAACCGTGAGGCTTTGCGCCGCGAACGGGGTTTCGGCAACGAATTTGTGTGGTTGGCCGCAGCTCGTTTGGAACCGGTTAAGGATTTTCCCACCTTGCTGAGAGCCTTCGCGAGGGTGCCGGGGCCGGCGCGCCTGGTAATCGCCGGCGCCGGACCCGAGCAGCCGGAACTGAACCTTCTGGCGAATCGAATCGGAATCGCAGTGAGGGTCCGGTTTCTTGGCTTTGTGCCCGACGTCAGACCCTGGATGCAGGCCTCAGACGGCTTTATTTTGACTTCGCTGTGGGAAGGCCTTCCCACAACAGTTCTCGAGGCAGCAGCGTGCGAGCTGCCACAAGTGGCCACCAGGGTCAGCGGAACTTGCGAAGCGATTGAAGAAGGAGTGACGGGGTTACTCGCAAATCCTGGAGATTACGCAGAGCTGGCCGAGGCCATGAATCGCCTCATGGCGATGCCACGCGAACAGCGCAGATCGATGGGCGCTCGCGCCCGTAAACGCGTCATTGACCGGTTCAGCCTTGAGGCCGCGCTCGATCGGCACGAAGCTCTGTATCGCGAGTTGCTGGCTGCGAACCCGCGGACGGCCGCTGGGTATCGGGCTCGAGCGGCTGAGGAGGCTCGCCTTTCCGATCATGATCCGGATGAAGCCGGCGCGTCGTTCCGCGCCTGAATCTTGATCCGGCGAAGCGCGCATATGCTGCATTCTCGCGCAAGAATTCGAAAAGGCTCAGGCGCGAAGGTGGGAACTCCGCGAGCGCCTGGTCGACTGAAGTGAACTGCGCGGTGTGTCCGCGGGCAAAGGCAGCGAAATCGTCGAACTGTTGCGCGGTTACGGTATTCACGTGCAGACAGATGGTCCACAGACCTTCGCCCTTTTCAACGGGCCCCCAGAGCTGCTGCGGAATCCACGTGAACCCGCCCCGCAAAAATGGCCTTCGTGCAAAACCATCGGACAATACTGAGATTCCCTCGGCGCGCAGCGCTCCGAGGGTGTTGTCATCGAATCCGTGACGTGGCGCAGCCCAAATTGTTGGGCTCAGCCCATGGGAACGCAGGATATCGAGACCGACCCGTATCCAGGTGCGCTGGGTGAGTGAGGAGACGCCGGCGAACTCACTTTCGCGATGCAAAGACACCAGGCTTCGGCCCCGGCTCTCAGCCCGATGCTGGTAGCCATGCAGGGCAATCGCTGCGCCCGCCCGCTCCATCGCCCGCATCCGTTCCCAAAAAGAGTCGTCGTGTTCGCTGACGCGAAGCTCGGGATCTCGATTGTCGGGAACAACTGCCAGTATCGGCTTTATGCCGAGCTCATCAATGAACGCGGCAAGCCGTTCCCATGGCTCGCGTTTGATTGTAGGGCAAAGGTCGTCCACACGAAGCAGATAACGAACCGGAATCGGAATCATATCGCGGCCTCATGGCTTTGCGTAAGCCCTTGTGATTCCGCACGCTGCAGCACTTTGTTCGCCCAGTACCATAGGAAAAAGAACGTGCTTACGGTCCACAGCGAAGTAGCCAGCGCAATGCCTGCCACGCCGAACCAGTGCATCAGTATCAGGTTCAGAACAATATCCAGCGCCAGGTTGATCGCTCCGCAGTAAAGCACCAGGTCAGTGCGCAGCATCGCGACCAGAAACCGGTAGAAGACGCGGCTGGCTGCATAAAACGGAATCTGAATGGCGAACATGCCCAGCACCTGCGCCACAACAGCGGTGTCATGCGGTCCAAATGCTCCGTGCTGAAGCGCAACCCGGACCAGCGGACGAGCGCCGGCAATCAGCAGGATTGTCAAAGGCGCAGCCACGGCCGCAGTATTCCGAACCCAGGTTCGCAACATCGCCCGGCAACATTGCCATTCACAACGCGCGATTGACCGCGAGATAGCCGGAACAATCGCCGTGGAAATGGCGCCGGCGAGCAAGGCCAGGACGACGCTGACGAAACGGTTGGCGTAGACCAGGGCAGAGACGCTTCCAGCAGCCAGCATCGCGGCCATCGACTGATCCACAAGCAGGCCGCACGATGCCACAACTCCGCTCAGCAGAACCGGCCCATACTGCCGGCCGACCTGCGCGACGGCCGGGCTCATGCCGTGCCAGCGAAGGCTGAAGCGATACCCACTGCGGTGCATCATGGTTGCCAAAATACTTACGTGGATCAATGTTCCTGCAACCGTTCCAAACACCATCGCCCAAATGCCGAACCGTTCGCCCAAGGTGAGCGCGCAGGCAATAATCGAGATCGAAATCGCAATGGGCGCAAGTGCCGGAAGTGTGAATCGATCGACCGTATTCAACACTGAAGTGCAAATGGTCGCGATGCCGGTTAACGGCACAATCAGCAGCAGTGCGTAAAAAAGCCGGATCGAGAGAGCAAGCTTGCCGGGAGAAAAATGCGAGGCGATCAGCGGAATGATGGCGTGCGCAGCGAGCGCCATTGCACCCGATGCTGCGACCAGCAACAGTCCCAGCCACAACATTGCGCTCGATAGCAATTGCTGCGCGGCTTCGCTGCCCTCGCGCTCGCGCACGCAGACGAGCGTTGGCGCCAGCGTCTGGTTCATCGATTCAGCGATCAGATTCACGAGCAGGCTGGGAATGAGTGCCGCCGCCAGAAAAGCATCCATGGCGTCGCCGCGGCCATAGACGCCGGCAACGGCAATCTCTTTGCATGTAGCGGCAGCCTTCACGATCAAGCCCGCTGCGCCCACTGAGAGAGCGGCGCGCAAGATGACGCGGTTTAAGTGCGGAAGTCTTGCCGGTGGCACGAATTGGACCGTACTTGGCATGAAGACTGAGCAATCTATGACGTGATCTCGGGGACAAGCCTCGTCGAAGACGCCAATTCGTCAGCGAAACGTTGGTTGAGAAATGCAGCATCCCATTTTGACCTCGCCTCGTTGCTGAGCCGAGCGGCCAGCGCAATGGCGGCCAACAAGAACCACGTCGTACGGTTTTCCTCAACCGCGGCGACCATTGCGGTCACGCTCCACACCAGCAGCGCGACCGCAAATGCTAGGCGCACAGGAGCGCGCATCGCGGCAACCTTTCGCACCGCCAGCGCAAGAACAGCCGTCGCCAGAAACAGCGCGCACAGGCCGCCTGAGACAGCCAGAGAAAGAGCGGTGTTATGAGCTGTGTCGATAGGTGAAAGGTGCGACGCATCGGTGAAGGTTCCGGCGCCGGTTCCAAACACGGGCGCACGCACAAATGCGCGCCAGCCCGCCGACCAGATATTGACGCGCTGGTTCAAATCTCCATACCTGAGCTGAGCCGGGATCGAAGCCAGGCGCTCGAAGGTCTCGGCAGGCACGGCAAACCATAGCCCCGCGGCAACGGCCGGAAGCGCCAACAGGACGCCAATCGCAGTCCGGGCATGTCCGCGAAAGAGAATCACAATGGTGCCTGCCAGTGCAACCAGGGCAGCCAGGAATCCTCCGCGAGAGGCGGTTAGCAAAACTGCAACCAGGCCCAGGGGCAGGTATCCGGCGGCCAGGATGCGCATCGGCCAGCGGCGTTCACAGCCAACCAGCAGACCGGCAAACGGGAAACCAAGATCGAGAAAGCGCGCCACGTCGTTGGGATCCTGGCCGTAGGCCACAAAACGGTACTGGCCTTCGGCAATGGCTTCCGGCGAGCTGAAGTTTGCCAGTGTCAGAATCGCAAGCACCCACGAGCCGGCAATGAACGCGCGCAGCAGAACCTTCAGGTCGCCCGGTGTCTCGGCAAACTCCCACACCAGCCACACGATCATCAGTTCCTGAAAATTGCCGCGCATCTTGGCCAGAGTGGCCGCGCTATCAATCGTCCAAAAATATGTCGCGCAGAGCCAGAGATAAAGCGCAAGCACCAGCCACTGCATCATGCCCGGAGTGCGAACGCGGCCTGCCTGAAAGGCTGAAGGAACAGCCACCAGCAAAACCAGCAGCCCGGCAATACGCGCCGCATTGCCGAGCGGGGGTCCGAGGTCAAGCGAGTACTCCCAGGGAATCGCGAAGGCGAACACAACCAGCAATATCCACCCGAGCCTTCGCATAGCGCCTCTTTAATACCTCTGCGAGTAAACGAGGCCGGAGTAGATGCTTACTCCGATCGTGGACTGAATCGCCGACTCCAGGCTGCGATTCACCAGATTTTTGGCGAACGAATCCGGAACGAAAATAATGTCGCGATCGTGAATGGGAAGATCGGGATCAACGCCGCGTAACATACGCTTCAGGTTGAGAGCGGTGATCGTCCGACCGCCTTTCTGCTCGCGGATCAGAATTGCTTTGCTGAGCGCAGCATTCTGCGAGGGCCCCCACGCCAGCGAGACGGCTTGAACGACCGTGATTTCTTGCGCAGGATCGATTGTGAATCCCCCGGGGCGAACCAGATCGCCGACCACATAGACCAATCCCGCGCGGCTTACCTGAACGGTGTCGCCCGGACTCAATTCGGGGTTGTGGTCGCCGCTCGTGTCTGCGCCGGTGGGGTCGAGAATCACACGATGCGCAGTCTTCGGGTCATCGCGATGAAAGACGTTGACCACGCGACCGGCTCCAGGCGTCAATCCCGAGGCTGCAGCGACCAGATCGAGCAACCGATGATGGAGCGAGTACGGGTAGATACCGGGATGGGTCACCTCGCCGAGAACGTTGACGTCCTGCGCAGCAAAGGCCGTAACGTGAACCGTGACCAGCGGGTGAAGCAACATTCCTGTAGCAGCCAGTGCGGCTTCGACGGCGTGCGCAGCAGCCGGCTCGTCA
>JASHVU010000368.1 GCA_030044455.1 Acidobacteriaceae bacterium
CGGCCCTACATCCTCAGCGACGGCTCTCTGCTTATCTTTGCGCAAGGGCAGCGTGCGGTCCGCGGCGGCGTGGCGTTTACGTTTTAGATTTCCGCGCAGTCGCATCCGAAATCCCGTCGCTTCAAACGAAGCCTTATCGATTTTTTCGATGGGGTGCTTCGTGGAAGTCCGTCCTTGACAAGACACTTGAACCGTCATTCTTCGCGCATCAACCGGGAAGGATCGGCTGACAGTGCCCGACGTGCCGGCAGGGCCGAAGCAGCCGCACCCAGCAATACCATTGTGAGCACCGCTCCGCCAATCACCACCGGATCTCCCGGACTGGCCTGGTAGACGATCTGCCCCATCAATCGGCTGGCGACGACCCCGGCAAACAGACCCAGAAGAGATCCCACTCCAAGGAGCGCGAAGGGCCGCCCCACTGCCGCGGCTATAACCTGCGCCCTGCCCGCTCCTACGGCCATGCGGATCGCCAGTTCTCTCATGCGCCGGTTCACGCTGTAAGCCGCCATACCGAAGATACCGGTCACAGCCAGCATTGCCGCCAACAAGCCCATGATGGCAAGGGCACCTGTCGCTGCGCGGGCCGGAAAAAGGGCCAGATCAAGTGCATCGGGCCAGGTGCGCACCGTCAGCGGCAGATCAGGATCGATGCCCTTCATCATTCGGCTAAGCGCGGCGGCGATATCCACGCGGGGCAAAGCCGATCGAACCACCAGCGCTGTGTCGTTGCTGGTCATATCCTGAGACATGGCAAAGAACATGGCGGGTTGCGGAGCTTCAGTGAGGGTTTGGTATTTGCCATCTTCCACGACGCCGACGATTTCCAAGATTCGACCGCCGAACAACTCGAAGTGGCGGCCGACCGCCTGAGTATTGCCAAACATCAGATGCGCAAACGTGGCGTTAACCACTGCGACCTGGGGAGAGTCGGCTCCATCATTCCAGCCGATGTCCCGGCCGGCGAGCAGACGGGTTCCCGCTGTGGAGAAGTATCCCGGGGAAACGGAGAACATGTGGGCCAGGAAGCTCTCGTTTGAGCTGCGAAAATCTCTTGTTCCCAGGCGATAAACCGACTCGTTCCCGCAACAATCGTTGTCCAGCATGACGCGATCTGCGAGGCCTGCCGAGGAAACTCCCGGAATCTCAGCCGCTTGTTCCACCATGCGTTTTTGTACCGGCCACGACTGGGCTTCTGTATAGCCGCCCATGTTTAAATCTGTTTCGGCAATCGTCACCCCTTCGGGTTTGAAGCCGAGAGGTGTATGCAGCGACCGCTCCATGCCGCGGAATGCGACGAAGGCTCCCGTGACCAGCAGCGTGCAAAGCGCAATCTGCACGCACAGCAGCAGGTCGCGCATCGCGAAGCGGTGCAGTACGGGGTTGACGCCGGTGCCGCCTTTGATTGCCTGTGCGGCATCTGTCTGCCAGATTTGCCGCGCGGGCAGCAGCCCAAACAAAAGACCGCTGCCCAGGGATAAGAGCAGCGCGAGCGCGTAGACTTTTGCATCGGGCAAGGCTACCACGTGAATCGGAAAATCGACGAAAGGCTGCCACCGGCTTAGAAGTTGGAGCAGGATCGATGCGAACAACGTTCCGGCCAGGCCGCCCATGAGAGACACCAGCACCGCTTCGCTGAGCAGAGTGCGCAGGATTCTGGTGCGGGTCGCACCGATTGCGAGTCGAACTGCAAGTTCGCGAGCGCGATCTGCGGCGCGCACGGCAAAGATGCTTCCCAGGTTGGCGCAGGCGGCGATCAGCACGAGTGCTGAAAGCAGCATGATAGCTGCAAGAAACGCGCGAATGGGATCGCCCCACACGTCGCCCATTAATCCCGGCCGAACCAGGCGCGCATCGAGATCATCGTCCGCAGTGGGATATTGCCTGGCAAGGCGCCGGGAAATTGCGTTCAAATCATCGCTGCCCTGCTGCGCGGTGGCACCGGGTTTCAACCGTCCCAGAATCCAGAAATTGTGGTTATCGCGATGGGTAAGGAATTGGGTACTGTGCCCGATCTCCGGCGCATCGACAAGGGGAAACCAGTAGTCCGGCCAGAAGAATATCTCGGTTCCGTGGAAATCTCCAGGGGCGACGCCGATCACCGTGAACGGATGGGTGTTGAGACTGACCGTCGATCCGATCACGCCAGGGTTGCTGTTGAACTTCGATCGCCAGAAATCGTAGCTGAGCACGATAAATGGCGCGGAGTTTATTCCGTGTTCGTCGCTCTGGTGAAAGAACCGCCCCATTGCCGGCCGCACGCCCAGCGTGTCGAAGTAATTCCCCGAGGCCATATAACCATAGCTCTTGACAGCGGAGTTTCCGATTACGACAGCGACGTCGGAGGTATCGTATGCCGCCATTGCGCTGAAGGTAGTGTTGTCGTCCCGATAGTCGATGTAGTCCGGATAAGACTGATCGTAGAAAGCGTGTTCCTTGTGCTCGACAACAAAGAGACGCGTTGGCTGAGAGACGTTGAGGGGGCGCAACACCAGCGCATTCAGAACGCTGAAAACAACCGCATTCGTGCCGATTCCCAGTGCCAGCGTAACTACCGCCGTGGTTGTGAAGCCAGGCGATTTTCCAAGCCGGCGCAGCGCGTATCTGACATCATGCAGAAGATGTTCAAGCTGCGGCAATCCCTCTTCCGCGCGATATTGCTCTCGAATCGCCGCGAGGGCTCCCAGTTGGAGCACCGCCTGACGGCGGGCCTGAGTTGGAGTCATCCCAGCCCGCTCATTTTCCTCAGCCTGCATCGCTGCGTGCGATTCCATCTCCTCACGCAGGCGCTCATCACCGCGGCGGGCGAAGCTGAAATTGCATAAGCGCACGAAAAGCCGGTTCAGGATTCTCATGTCAAATCCTCCGCGTTCACTTCAAAGAATCGCGCAATAATCGCCGCCGTCTGCTCCCAGTCGCGCTTCTCGGCTTCGAGCAGCTTTTCTCCGCTGCGAGTGATGCGGTAAAAGCGGGCGCGGCGATTGTTCTCCGATGGTCCCCACTCCGATGAGACCGCGCCTTCATGCTCGAGTCTCAGCAGGACCGGATAGAGCGTTCCCTGATTGACCGAGAGTAGTTCCTCGCTGATCTGCGCGATGCGCCGCGCAATTCCGTACCCGTGCAGTGGGCCCAGGACCTGGAGAGTCTTGAGCACCATCAGCGCCAGCGTTCCTTGCTGCACGTCTCTCTTTTTCTGTTTCATCGGCCGCGCTCCGCGTCTTCCATTGGGATACGCAAGGGAGTATGGCACAGCTTCATTGGGAAAGCAACAGGAGAAGTGAAGTCCGGCGCCCCACGCGCCACTTCATAGGCGGGTGGTGCGACGCGCAGCCCACCCCTCTGCGCGTATCATTCCACTTCATGAAAGAAGACAGCGATTTTGCTACCGCAAACCTGAGCCGCCGCCAGGCGCTCAAGTCAGGGCTGGCTCTGGCCGCGCTCGCTCCCTTGGCCGCTGCCGAGACGCCCGTCGCGCGCAAAGGCAACATCCGCCAATCGGCTTGCCGGTGGTGTTATCAAAGCACTCCGCTCGACCAGCTTTGCGCCTATGGCGCTCAAATCGGTCTCAAGGGCATCGACCTGCTGCAGCCGGCTGAATACGAGATCCCGCGCCGTTACGGTCTTATCTGCACCATGGCCTACGCCGGCGGCGGCGATATTCCCAATGCGCTCAATCGCACCGAGAATCACGCGACGATTGAAGCGGCTTTCCGCACCAACATTCCGCTGGCCGCAAAGGCGGACATTCCCAACGTGATTACTTTCAGCGGAAATCGCGCCGGAATGAGCGACGATGAAGGCGCGCGCAATACCATTGCCGGGCTGAATCGCGTGAAGAAGATCGCGGAAGACAATGGCGTGACCATCTGCATGGAGCTGCTCAACAGCAAGGTCGATCACCACGATTACATGTGCGACCACACCGCGTGGGGAGTACGCGTCATGGAGGAAGTAAACTCGCCGCGCGTGAAACTGCTCTACGACATTTACCACATGCAAATCATGGAGGGCGATCTCATTGCTACTATCCGCGCAAATATCGAATGGATGGGCCACTTCCATACGGGAGGAGTGCCGGGCCGTCACGAACTTGACAATAATCAAGAAGTACAGTGGGATGGAGTGATGCGGGGAATTCGAGCGGCGGAGTTCAAGGGCTTCGTTGCGCATGAGTTCATTCCCACCCGCGACCCGTTTACGAGCCTTCGCGCCGCTGTGGATTTGTGCGACGTGTGATTTAAATTCAACTTTTGCCTGGTGAATTATGAGGGCCCTGCTTCTTTCTAGATACAACCATCTTGAGATCGTCGATATGCCGACTCCCTCCGCCGGGTCGGATGAGGTTCTGGTTCGCGTTGAGGCCTGCGGCATCTGCGGCAGCGATGTGCACGGGATGGACGGCTCGACCGGGCGCCGCATTCCCCCTATCGTGATGGGCCATGAAGCTGCGGGCACGGTGTCGGCCGTAGGATCCGGGCTCGACGACATTTCCGTTGGCGATCGCGTCACCTTCGACTCCACCATCTCCTGCGGCAAATGCGACTACTGCCTGAGTTGCGACATCAATCTTTGCAACAACCGCGAGGTGATTGGGGTCTCCTGCGGCGATTACCGGCGGCACGGGGCATTTGCCGAATACGTCTCAGTGCCGCGTCGCATCGTCTATCCGCTTCCGGCCGAGCTTCCGTTTGCCGAGGCGGCCATGCTGGAGGCAATCAGTGTGGCGATGCACGCGGTGCGGGTTTCAGGCGCCGCGGGAGGCGAGACGGCGCTGGTTGTGGGCGCCGGTATGATCGGACTGCTCACGTTGCAGGCCGCCCGCGCGGCAGGATGCTCGCCTGTCTATGTCTCCGACATCGACCCTACGCGCCTGGCCCTGGCCGTGGCGCTCGGTGCAGATCATGTGCTGCCGTTTACAGGCAAACAACTTGCCGCACGCGTTGCCGAGTACACCGAGGGACGCGGCACCGACCTGGTCTTTGAAGCTGTCGGCAACAATGAAACCGTGGCCACCGCTATCGATTCCGTGCGCAAGGGCGGCACGGTCACGCTGATCGGCAACGTGGCGCCAGAGGTAACGCTGCCGCTGCAGAAGGTGGTCTCGCGACAGATACGGTTGCAGGGCTCGTGCGCCTCGTCGGGTGAGTATCCGCAGGCCATTGAGCTGGTGGCTTCAGGCAAGATCAAGGTGAAGCCGCTCATCACCGCGATTGCCTCGCTGGATGAAGGTCCGCAATGGTTCGAGCGCCTGCATGCGCGCGAGCCGAACCTGATGAAAGTTGTTCTCGCACCGTCAAAACCATGACCGACTCGATTTCCGATTCAATTTTCGATCTTCGCGGCCAGGTTGCGATTGTTACCGGAACCAGCCGCGGGCTGGGGCAGTACCTGGCGCGCGCTGTGGCCAAAGCCGGCGCCGACCTGGTGCTGACCAGCCGTGACCGCAGCGCGCTGAAGCCGTTTGAGGATGAGATCAAGGCCATGGGACGGCGCGCGGTCTCACTCTCGCTCGATGTGCGCGATCATGAAAGCATCGAACGCATGGCTGCGGATGCCGAAGCTGCATTCGGTCAGATACACATCCTGGTGAACAACGCGGGTTGCAACATCCGCAAGCCGGCGCTCGAAGTCACCTGGGACGATTGGAACACCGTTCTCGACACCAACCTGCGCGGCTCATTTTTTGTGGCGCAGGCGGTGGGGCGCGGCATGGTGGCTAAAGGATACGGGCGCATCATCAATATCGGTTCGGTGACCAGCGTTGCCGGCTACCCCGGCCTGGCGCCCTATGGAGCCAGTCGCGGCGGCATCCGCCAACTCACAATGAGCCTCGCCGCCGACTGGGGCAAGCACGGGGTGACCGTGAACTGCCTTGCGCCGGGGTGGTTCAAGACCGAGCAGAACAAAGTACTTTACGAAGACCCTGGATGGGTGGAGTACCTGGTGGAGCGCATTCCCGCGAATCGTCCCGGACAACCGCACGACCTGGATGGCGCGGTGGTCTTTCTGGCTTCAGAGGCCAGCCGTTATGTGACTGGCCAGACTCTGCTTGTGGATGGCGGCATATCGACAGGGACGACGAGAGCTACGGTTGCCAAGTCGAAGACGTAGCGGGGCTTGTGGGTAGTTGAGAGAGGCTTGTTTGGGTTCGCGGAATCCCAGGTCCCCACATGCGAGGGACCTGGGGCACCCAGCATTGTTTTCAAATCCAAACGCAAAGCGGCCGCGCCCCAAGAGAGGCGCGGCCGCTGGCTATTTGCCTGACCTGACTTAATTGACGGTCAGCGAAACCGTGCTGATGGTTGCGGTTTCTGCGCCTGCATTGGCGGAGCCCGACACCGTAACTGTGTAAGAGCCGGCTGTGGTTCCGGTGTTGCCACCACCACCTCCGCCTCCGCCACCACCGCCGCCGCCACCACCGCAGGCAGTGAGAGAGAACGCGGAAATGAGGAGCAGCAGCGGGATCATGGTGAGCCAGCTACGGCGCCGCCGGGGCGTGAGGAAGAACAAGAGCAGCGCCATTGCCGTTCCGCCGGTTGTGGGCCAGAAGAGCTTCTGCATGCGGTTCTCTGAGCTGGTGGAGGCGGTGGTGTTCACCGTCAGCGTTGAAGCAGACGCCGCAGTGCCGCTGATGGTTACCGAGGTCGGGCTGAGGCTGCAGGTGGGCGTGTCGTTGACGCCGGTCATCGATGTAGTTACGGCGCAGGTCAGGCTCACCGAGCCGGCGAAACCGTAGGTTCCCACCACGCTGATTGGTACGGTGTTCCCGGTGGTTGCGCCGGGATTGACCGACAAGCTCGCGCTGCCGGTACCGGGGCTGGGGCCGAAGCCCGGCTCGTTCGTAATTGTGAGCGCAACAGTGGTGGTCGCAGTCAGCGATCCCGATGTTCCAGTGATGGTCACGGTCGCAGGAGTAGAAAGAACTGCAGCCGAAGTGCTGGCGGTGAGGGTCAGAACTTCAGTATTCGAAGTGGTTCCGGCAGCGAAGCTGGATGTAACTCCGGAGGGCAAGCCGGATGTGGCGTACGTGATTGCTCCGCTGAATCCGCCGATGTCGGTGATGGTGATGGTGCTGGTTCCCGTGCCGCCTTGCGCGACGGAGACGTTTGCTGGTGAGGGCGAGAGAGTGAAGCTCGGGGGTAGTGCCGCTGTTATGGTCAGGGCAACGGTCGTGGACGCACTTAGCGATGCCGACGTTCCCGTGATGGTCACTGTCACCGGGGTGGTAGTGATTGCGGCCGAAGAGCTGGCAGTGAGGGTCAGAACCTCAGTATCCGATGCGGTACCAGCCGCGAAGCTCGCCGTTACTCCAGCGGGCAGACCGGATGCCGTGTACGTAATTGTTCCGCTGAATCCGCCGACGGGGCTGACGGCGATCGTGCTTGATCCCGTGCCGCTCACAGGGACAGACACGCTGGTTGGCGATGCCGATAGCGTGAAGTTTGGCGGCACCGTAATGGTCAGCGCGACGGTTGTGGTCTCAGTCAGCGAGCCCGAAGTTCCCGTCACTGTTACTGTAGACGAACCAGTCGCTGCCGAGGCGGCTGCGGTCAGCGTCATTACCTCGGTATCCGACACGGTTCCGGCAGCAAAGCTCGCAGTAACCCCGGTGGGCAGGCCGGATGCGGTGAATGTGACAGTGCCGGTAAATCCACCCGTTGCAGTGATGGTTACAGTGCTGGTTCCCGTACCCCCTTCCGCGACCGATACGCTGGCCGGCGAAGGTGTGAGCGTGAAGCCCGGCGTCGACGATAGGGTCGCATAGTCATCAATAAAGACATTGATGTCGAGCGAGCCCCAGCCGGTGGCCTCGTCGTATCCGGTCTGGACTAAATAGCCTTGGGTACCGCCGGTGAGAGCGGTGCTGCTGGCCACGCTGTTGTTGCACATGCTGGGCGTACCCACGCTGCACGAAGTGACGCCGCTTGAAGAGACGGTGACGTCGTGGAACGCGGAGGGGTCGCTTGCCGCAAGAGTGTATATCGTCGGATCAAGGTTGCCTTGCGCGCCCGCCATCTTCTGGTCGAGCAGCGCCGCGACGCCCGCCATGTCGGGAGCGGCGGCCGATGTTCCGTAAGACTCGATGAATTCAAACTCATTTTGGCTGTTTACCACGCAACTCCCGCCCGCCGCGGCCATGCAGTTGAAGTAGGCGTCGTGACCTGACGCCGAAAAGGCAACGTCGGGTGTGTAGCGTCCGGTTCCCGGTGATGGCACGCCGATGCCGGTTTGCCATGAGGGAGTGGCGACGATTGAACTAACGCCTCCTCCGGTTCCGGCCACAACAAAGTTGCCGTTATTTTCAGGCTCATTCCACGCGCCTTCGGGAATGTAGCTAAGCGCCGACTCAAACGTGCCCGAGTTGGTCGAACTCCAGTAGGTCGAAGGGCTGGCCGTGTCGTTGAACTCGGTGCCGCCCACGCAGGTTTCGTACGGAGGCGAGCAGAGAGCATTGGGGCTGGCTGCAGTAGGAGAGGTTGGCGGGGTCGCGAAGGCTGCATCGCACCCGGCGGCGCCGCTGTCACCAGAA
>JASHVU010000369.1 GCA_030044455.1 Acidobacteriaceae bacterium
AGCCAATGATCCCGGGCCGCCGTTTTTCATCAGGATTCTCTGCCCTGATTTGAATGTAGCGCAGGCGGGGGAAATTACCTGCAATGTGTCACGAACAAAAGCGACGGATTTGTTCGTAACATACGGCATTCCAGAACCCCAAACGCCGGGTGGGTTTAAAGCAAAATCAGGGTCGTCGAACCCATGCTGGAATCTTCGCGGCCGGCGCTTTCTTCCCCTTGACAGACGAAGAACTATCTGTGGGGCCTGCGGCAAAGGAAAGATCCAGTTTGAGGTTTGTGATCGGGAGAGAGCTACTCGGGTTTTGCTGGAGGGCCGGCTCTTGACTCCAGACTCGCAGACGCGGTGGCGCGGGCTGGACTCACCTTGAGGAGCGCACTCAGAATCTGTAGCCCGGCTTGAGTTCGCAACCGTATGCCATCGCGCCTTGTGCGTCGGTGTTATTCCTGCTGGTGCAGGTTGCCCAACTCAGGTAGAGCTCCGGGCCGAGTGGGAAGACCATGGGCGTGCCATCGATCTCAGCTTCGATGCTGACCCCTTCCTGAGTCGGCGGTACGCTGAAGTTGAGAGCTCGTCCAAAGAGGACAGGATATGACTGGCGCACATTGGAGTTGATTTCAGTCTGAAAAACCTCAGCCTCCAACAGGAACGTCGCTGTATCGGACCAATCGAGAGCTGAAACGGTAATCTTCCGGCCGCCGTTCCCATAGCCGCTTGAATCGATTCGCGTGAACGGGCAGGGCCCCGCAATACATGAAGCTCGCACGTTTCGGAATTCATTGCCTGGTCCAGCATCCAATGACAATGAGCCCGTAGAGGCTTTCCAGTTTCCATTCGGAGAGCACGGCCTGTTGCTGTTGCATGCCACGTTTCCTTTATTGACGACTTGAAAGGTCCTCACCGCGCTGCCGATGTTTTCCTCGGTCTGGGAATTCACGGTATATCGGATCCGGATATTGGAGACGACCGATTGTTTGAGCTGGCCCTGGGGAGTGACGCCGGGTTGTGGAGGGACAGGAGTCATGGCTGCGATTTGGAGCTCATTGCCGAGCAGGCGGAGGCTGGTATGCAATTGGAGGTCGAGAGGCAGGTAGTCTGGGTGGCGAAAACTGAGATTGACAATTCGCCCCGGCCAGGCAACTCCCGGTAGCGTGATTTTGAAGTATCCCGAGGCGTCGGATGCGGTACTGGCGTTCTTCACGCCGTCTGACGCGGTCACTGACACGTCAGAGATGGGCAATTGCTTTCGCGTGTCGGTGTCGCTGCGAATCGTTGCGCCCTGAATGGTCATCGATCCCGGCCTCCAGTGGTGCAACCTGATGACGAGGGTGACGGCCGTAGCGGCCACCGCGGCACCAGCGATGCCCCAGAGCAAAACGTTTCTCCGCTTCACTTCGATCCTGCCTGCACAAGATGATTGGACGCGTCTTTTACCAGATTTGCTGTCCGCGCGAGCCTATCCTGATGGCATTTTCCGCATCTAAAACATGGGCGATCATAGCCGGCATCGAGACACAGGAGTCGAATCAGGCCGGGATCCGCCCGAAGCGGATCGAGTCGAGCGAATGAACCCTCTGGAGACTGAGAGAATCAATCTGTGCGTGGCAAGCCGAGTCTCCCGCCGGCGGCTGTTCAGTCAAATGGCAGGTTTATCCCTGGGTCTTCCGCTTATCCGAGCGAGCGCTTTGCCCCTCTTTGCCGGATTGGCGCCGCAAGCAACGACAGTGCAGGCGCACAAGCAAGCGGCCCCGCCTCCCGAGCCCACAACGCTTTCACCCGAGGACGAACAACTTCTCGATGAGCTCGAACATAATTGCTTTCTTTTTTTCTGGGAGCAGGCAAATCCGCCGACCGGATTGATCAAGGATCGCTGCAACGTCCGCGCCGCCGACACTACCACCGCTGCCAGCATCGCTTCGACCGGCTTTGGGCTCACGGCCATATGCATCGGTGAGAAGCGCGGCTTCGTGAGTTATGCCGAGGCGCGATTGCGAGTTATCCAGTGCTTGTCGTTTCTATGGCATAAACTCCCAACGCATCGCGGGTTCTTCTATCACTTTGCCAACATAAACAGCGGCGAAAGAATGTGGGAGTCGGAGGCTTCGTCAGTCGATACCGCGATTCTGTTGTGTGGAATCCTGACCTGCGGTCAGCATTTTCACGACGAGACCATTGCTCAACTTGCTCATGCCATCTTCGATCGCGTGGACTGGACCTGGCTTTCGGAGGATACGACGCTGCTTTCGCACGGATGGACGCCGGAGCTTGGATTCATTTCCTCCCGGTGGGATCTGTACAGTGAATTGATGATGATGTATCTGCTGGGCCTCGGGTCGTCGTCTCACCCGCTCAACAGCGACGCGTGGTTTGCATGGAAGCGAACTATTTTTGAATATGACGGCCTACGCTACATTGGTTCTTTCGCGCCACTTTTTGTGCACCAGTATTCGCAGGCATGGTTCGACTTTCGCGGCAAGCGGGATCGCTATGCGGACTACTTTCAAAACTCGATCATCGCCACGGACGTTCATCGCCGCTTCTGCGTTGACCTGAATACGCAGTTCTCCGACTACAGTAACGCGCTATGGGGAATCACGGCATCTGACTCCGAGCGGGGCTACGTGGTTTGGGGAGGACCTCCGGAGATGGGGCCGATTGATGGAACGATTGTTCCATGCGCGGCAGGCGGCTCGATACCGTTTCTGCCTCAAGCTACGATGCGCGTTCTCCACACCATCCACGATCACTATCCCGGCGCATGGTGCCGCTACGGTTTTGTCGATGCGTTCAATCCATTGACAGGTTGGTACGACAGCGACGTAATCGGCATTGACACCGGCATCACCATGCTGATGGCTGAAAATGCGCGCACAGGGTATGTGTGGGAGACGTTCATGAAAAACAGTGAAGCCAAGCGCGGAATGGAGATTGCGGGCTTCAAGCCTTATAATCCCCCGCCCGCCGAGCAGCAGGTTCCGCAAACGTAAAGGCTGTTCTTCAAAGCAAGCTCTGATTAAGTCGGGGGGCCGGTTCCCGGGGGGGTGAAAGTGTCTGCGTGAGAACGCAATCTCGGGGTGAAGGCAGAAGCGAAAAGGCCCGCGTTTAAAACCGTGCTATGGTTGGAGGTTCAATTGAGCAGGCTGAAGGCCGCTGCTCCCTCCCGTTCTCTCGCAAATTTCTCCTCAAGGCGAGTTCTCACGCAGATACGAAAGCCCCATTCATTTTGTCTGCCCTTTCGGCACGACTGAAGCCGTACCCTTTCAAAACGGCAAATTGACCAGAGCTTCCCTAATTCTCCAGTCAACCCGGGGGGCGTCAGTCGCCATCCTGAAGAGGTCTGCAAACCTCACCAGTAGCGGGACAAACAACGATCCTTCAGAATTGCGCATCCGACTAGATGAAAGTTATAGCGAGGCGCCCAATATATAAGAGCCTCCAGATGCGCCTTGGTTAAGGAATCCCGCTTTTAGCGCGACAGCGCCGAACCCCAATGCCACCCGGTCAGCCGCACACGGAGCATCCTCAACCATGACTGACGCGAAGACGGCCGATGAGCTCGGCCCGCGCCAATCCGGCGCACGGCAGGATCCCGGCGGCGCCTGGGCCGATCGTATTCGGGCCCTCAAGAATGTTCCCCCGGTTCTTCATTTCGTGTGGGAGTCGGGCCCCTCGGTCGTCTTCTGGAATATCGCAATCCGAATCACGGTCGCCTTTCTGCCTGTGGGTATAGGCATTATTGCCGGTCCATACATTATCAATGGCGTCAACCAGATCAGGTTTCATCATCCCCTGCCCGGATACTTCTGGTGGCTGGTGGCATTAGAAGCCGTGCTGGCGGTTCTGATCGGCCTGCTTTCGCGTGCCGTGGACTACTTCGACAACTTGCTCGCCGATCGCTACACCCACCACGTGAGCGTGGAGGTGATGCGTAAGGCTGCATCGCTCGATGTGACTGTGTATGAGGACCCCGTATTCTACGACCGCCTGGAGCGGGCCCGGGTGCAAGCCACCGACCGGCTGGCAATGATTCAGCAGATGGGGCGGCTGATCCAGCAGACCGTTACCGCAGCTGCGTTTTCTGCCGTACTCCTCTTCTACTCGCCAATCCTTCTCCTTTTGCTCGTTGCCGGTATCATTCCCGCATTTCTCGGAGAGAGTCACTTTGCGTTTCTTACTTATGCCAAGAATTTCCGGCAGACGCCCACTCGCCGGCAGATGGACTATCTTCGCCAGGTGGGCGGCAGCAAGGAAGCGGCGAAGGAACTGAAACTCTTCAATTTGAGCGGCTACCTGACGCAGCGATTCACGTCTCTCTCGCTCGAAATTTACGAAGAGAATGTGGCGCTCAACCGCCGCAGGCTTTTCTGGGGCGCGCTGCTCGCCGTTCTCGGCCAGCTCGGCTACTACGCTGCTTACGTGCTCAGTATTTATCGCACCATCCATGGCATCTACTCGATCGGCGCCCTGACGCTGATCACGACCGCGATTATGCAGGCCATGGGCAATATTCAGCAGGCGTTTTCGACGGCCTCGGGAGTTGCAGACCAAGCTTTGTTCCTTACCGATCTGCTGGCTTTTTTTGAGATGAAACCGGTGGTCACGTCGAAAGCCGGCGGACTTTCCGCGCCGAATCCGATCACGCGAGGTTTTGAATTCCGCAACGTTTCTTTCGTCTATCCGGGCACGGATCGGCGGGTTCTCCATCACTTCAATTTCACATTGCGTCCCGGGGAACGCGTGGCCTTGATTGGTGAGAACGGCCAGGGAAAAACCACCGTCGTCAAGCTGATCACGCGTCTCTACGATCCAACCGAAGGCCAGATACTTTTCGATGGCATCGACCTTCGCGAGTACGATCTGGCCGATCTGCACGCTGAAATCGGCGTCATTTTCCAGGACTTTATGCGCTACGAAATGACGGCACGCGAAAACATTGCCATTGGGAGGATCGAGATTCCACACACCGGGGAAGAAATTGAGCATGCGGCGGAAAAGAGCCTCGCAGCGGGAGTTATCGCCCGGCTGCAGCGGGGTTACGACCAGATGCTGGGACGCCGCTTCGAGAGCGGAGTCGACCTTTCGGGCGGCGAATGGCAGAAGCTGGCGCTCGCCCGCGCCTACCTTCGCGATGCGCAGCTACTCATCCTGGACGAACCCACAGCAGCGCTCGATGCCCGCAGCGAACTGGAGGTCTTCGAGCGCTTTGCAGAATTGACCGAAGGCAAGATGGCTCTGCTTATCTCCCATCGGTTCTCCACCGTCCGCATGGCCGATCGGATTGTGGTTTTGGAAGGCGGCCGGATGGTGGAAGAAGGAAGTCACGCGCAGTTGATTAGGCTTGGCGGCCGTTACGCCGCCATGTTTGAAATGCAAGCCGCAAACTACCGTTGAGGCCGCGATGATCGACAACCCGACCACTCAGGAAACCGAGCAGCCGCTCTCCGGCGCACTGCTCGATTGCGTCGTTGCTGCGAGATCGTGGGACGTTATACACCGTCCTGCGGCGCCGAGTACATTTCCTACGCGAGTGCATGCCGCCCGTCGCACCCTCAAAGCTCTTGCACTCGAATTGGTCTCTGTGCGCAGTTCGTCAAGGCCGGCGGCAAACTCGAACTCCGCGCTTCTCGAACTCAGGGCGAACGCTCGCCTGCTTCGAGCCGCGGTTCGTGCCGTATCCGACAGGCCTCAGGTCATTGCCCGACTCCCGCGCGTCGTTCTTCCGGCTGAGAAGGACGAGCCGCGCGCCGCGACGATTGCCACAGCGTATCTTGGCGCCGTCGACGGAGCCTTTTCGGCGCCGTCTTTTCGCAGCTTTATCCATGCATTGCAGGGGCACGAGGCTCTCACCCTGGATGAATTATGGAATGCCTCGGCCTTTCTGAAGTTCACCTTGCTGGAATTGTTGCTGGACGATGCGCGCCTTTTGCTGCGCTCTCCGAGTTCTGCGTCCGACTCTTTGGTTCCTGTCCATCTGAAAAGCCTGCGCACAGTTACTCACACCGACTGGGCCTTTTTGATGGAGCCGCTCATTCTGTTCGATGCCACACTGCGCATGGATCCGGCGAAAGCTTACGCATCGATGGACTTCGACAGCCGTGAGTTTTATCGGAAGCGACTGGCATTTATTGCCCGCCACTCCGATTGCACCGAATACCAGGTTGCCCAGGCGGCGCTCAATCTTGCCTGGGAAAGCCTAGCCAAGCCTGCCGGCGACCGGCGGATTCAGCAGCGTCATGAACACGTAGGTTATTACCTGATAGACAAGGGATTCCCGCTGCTTGCCGCACGCACCGGGTTCCATCCCCCGCTCATCGAGCGTCTGCGCACGTTTATTCGCGCCGAGGCCGACAACTTCTACATCACCGGCATCGAGATCATCACGATCGTGCTTATCGCAGCTCTCATTTTTATTCCATTGCCTCGCTTTAGCTTGTTCGACTGGATTGCGGCGGCTCTAGCTCTTTTTATGCCGGTGATGCAATGCGCGGTCGATCTGTTCAACTCGACCGTCACGTCGATCTTCGATCCCGACCCATTGCCTAAGCTCGATTTCAGCAAGGGGATCCCTGCCGAATGCTGCACTTTGGTTGCGGTGCCGTCTCTGCTGTTGAACGAAAAACAGGTGCGTTTGCTGGTAAACGATCTTGAAGTCCGTTTTATTGCCAATCGCGACGCTCATGTGCATTTTGCTCTGCTCACCGACCTTCCCGACTCAGTGACCAAGCCGCACACCAACGATACGCACCCGCTGGTCGAACTGGCAGTCCACCTCATCGACGAGCTCAATCGAAAACATGGATCGCCGGAAAGCGGCAGCTTCATCCTTTTGCATCGTCACCGCATATTTAACGTGCGACAGGGCGTTTGGATGGGATGGGAACGCAAGCGCGGCAAGCTACTTGACCTGAACAAGCTTCTGGCCGGAGAATTCGACGCCTTCCCCATCAAAGCAGGGCACCTGGATGCGTTGAGCCAAATCCGCTACGTGCTTACGGTTGACTCTGACACGCAATTGCCTCGCGGTGCGGCGGCGCGCTTGATTGGCGCCATCGCTCATCCGCTGCACCAGGCGGTGATCAACCCGCGGCTGCGCATTGTGACGGAAGGATACGGCATTCTGCAGCCACGTATCGGAGTCAGTGTACGCTCCGCTTCGCGCTCGCGGCTGGCCTCAATTTATTCAGGACAAAGTGGATTCGACATCTACACCCGCGCCATCTCCGACGTTTACCAGGACCTCTACGGCGAAGGAATCTTCACCGGCAAGGGCATCTATGAAGTGGCAACTCTTCATGCCGTGCTTAACCGGCGCTTTCCGCGTAACGCGCTGCTGAGTCACGATCTGATTGAGGGCGCCTTTGCTCGCGCGGGGCTTGCCTCAGATGTCGAACTTATCGACGATTACCCCTCGCACCTGAATGCCTACAGCCGCCGCAAACACCGCTGGGTTCGCGGCGATTGGCAGATTGCGCAGTGGATGTTCTCCCGGGCACCCGAGGAATCGGGACACTGGGCGCCGAATCCAATCAGCGAAGTCTCCCGCTGGAAGATCTTTGATAATCTGCGCCGCTCGCTGGTCGAACCGTTTACCTTCATCCTGTTCGTGGCCGGATGGCTCGGCCTTCCCGGAGGACCGCTCTACTGGACAATCCTGCCGCTGGTCCTATTGTTCTTTCCCACGATCGTGCAGTTCGCGTTCGGTCTTGGCGGGGCAGTTTCGAGCGGCCGCAAGGGAAGCGCGGGCGAGGCGCTTTCCGGTTTTTGGAAAGCGGCAGTCGTCTCTCTATTGAATTGGATTTTTCTACCTTACCAGGCACTTCTCTGTCTTGACGCTATTATTCGCGCGCTGGTGAGGCGTCTGATTACAGGCGAGCGCCTGCTGGAGTGGGAAACCGCGGCCCAGGCGGAACTGCATAACACACGGCACACACTGATCGACCGTTATTTTGCTCTGACGCCACTCGTATCCGTAGCAGTAGCCGGCCTTGTTTACCTGGTCAACCCGCGTCATCACCATTCGCTCGTGGTTGCAGCTCCGGTATTGGTACTTTGGGCTTTGGCTCCAATCGTCGCGGGGTGGCTGAATGCGCCGCTGGGCGAACAGCATATGCGTCTGGGTCCCGGCGATGCAATGTTTCTGCTGACCCAGGCATTGCGCATCTGGCGTTACTTTCAGCAATTTGGAAGGGAGCGTCACAATTACCTCATCCCCGACAATGTCGAAGAGGATGGCCTGTTTGAAGCTGCCCGCGTCTCACCCACCAACCTTGGACTCCTATTCAATGCGCGCCAGGCTGCCTGCGAGCTCGGGTTCCTGACCGTTCCCGAGTTTGTTGAGCTTACCAATCGCAGTCTGGCTACAATCGCGCGACTCGAAAAGTATCGTGGCCATTTGTACAACTGGTACGATACGCAAACTCTGAAGCCGCTCAGCGATACGCCCTTCGTATCCTCGGTCGACAGCGGTAACTTTGTAGCTTCCCTCTACACACTTCGTTCCGGCACGGTTGCCCTTTTTCGCCAGCCCCTGCTCGGTCTTCAGCTCTTTTCCGGACTTCAAACGCATTGGCAATTGTTGCACTTGCAGAAAAGGCTTCCAGCTTCGCTGGCAAAGCTTTTCCCACCCGTTGCGAATGCATCGATGGGCGCATGGCTGACATGGCTGTCCGCGGCGCGGGCCGCGCTCGCTGCAGCTTCAAGCGCGCCGACCAATCGGCACAAGGACTCATGGTGGTTCGCCGAGACAGCACGCCGTGTCAATGCGATTCTGGAACTGCTCGAGAATTACATGCCGTGGCTGCTCCCTGAATATGCGCCTTTACGCGACATCCCCGAACTCGCAATCCCTCGGAATGTGCACACGCTCACAATCGACGAGGCAGCTACATTCGCCGGGCATCTTGAAGGGCGCTTGATTATCGCATTACCGAAACTTGCCGATAACGCATCGCTTCTTGCGCTGGGTGAGCGCCTACTTGCGTCTCTGCCGGCCGCAGCAGAAAACCTGCGATCCATTGCCGGCGCTCTTCATGGCATTGCGCAACAGGCAGAAAGGCTGGTGCGGGAGACGGAATTCGCTTTTCTCGCCGATCCTGGCCGTCAGATTCTTTCCATCGGCTATGACGTACGAGCGCAAAAGCTGCACGAAGCCTGCTACGACATGATTGCGTCTGAAGCCCGGATTGCCACGTTCATTGCCATCGCTCGCGGCGAGATCAGGCAGGAGAGCTGGTTCAAGCTGGGCCGCGAACACGTGCGCGTGTTCGGGCGTTTTCTTCTGCTCTCCTGGACCGGCACCATGTTCGAATACCTGATGCCTGCGCTGTGGATGCGCAGCTATCCCGACACTCTCATCGCGCGCACTCTCACAGCATGTGTCAAGGTGCAGCGCAAGTTCGCGCGTTTCCTTAATATTCCCTGGGGTATTTCGGAATCGGGCGCATCAAGAAAAGATCACGCAGGTCATTATCACTACCAGGCGTATGGTGTGCCGCCGATCGCGCTCTGGATTGAAGCCACCGCCGGCCCGGTGGTCTCGCCTTACTCGTCATTTCTTGCACTCGGGGTCGATTCCGTAGCCGCCCTTCGCAATCTTCGCTTCATGGCTTCTGCCGGATGGGTTGGCGCATTCGGATTCTATGAGGCGGCCGACTTTTCCACGGCTTCAGGCAGGGTTGCTCTGGTCCGCGAATGGATGGCGCACCACCAGGGCATGTCGCTGCTGGCGATTCTCAACTTGCTTCACAAAAACGCAGTGCAGCGCTGGTTCCATGACAATCCAGAAGTACAGGCAGCCGAACTTCTGCTCCATGAGATGCCGGTCGGCAAGTCGGTTCTGAGGGCGCGGTTAAAAGAATAGCCAGGTGCTTGCCGGCAACCGGGATCCGTAGGTTCGACAACGGATCGGAAAATGCTTTAGGGAATCTCCGATGAAGTCGCGGGACCGGTCCCCGGGGGCTAAAGTGTCTGCGTGAGAACTGGCCGTGGCATCGATGGGGGAGTTGAAAAAGCCCGCGGCTCAAGCCCTTCCGATGCTTTGAGCGATCATTCAGCAGCCTGAAGGCTGCTGCTCCCTCCCCGTTCTCAGGCAGAAAGTCCCATCAAGCCGAGTTCTCATGCAGACTCTAAAGCCCCATTCCTTTTGCCTGCCATTTCGGCACGGCTCAAGCCGTGCCCTTTCAAAACGGCAACTTGATCAGAGCTTCCCTAGAAGCTGAAGCGGGCCTGGAAATCAACGACTCTTGATCCAAGAGCAGAGCTCGCCTGGCCAAGGTTCGAACTTTGAATGTTGGTCGAAATGCTGCTGGGATCGATGTTCAGCAGGTTGAAGAGGTTGAGCATGTTGGCTTTGATTTCGAACTTCGCGTCTTCGCCCAGGACCCGCATTTTGGGCAGTCCGAAGGCCTTGGCGACGGTCAGATCCACATCCCTGTATCCGGGGCCTGGAAACTGGTTGCGGTCCATTCCCGGCGGAGGGATGAAGGTGGTAGTCGATTGTCCCGAATTATCCGTGATGGCAGCGGCGTAATTAGGAACCTCGAAGTAATTGTTGGAGAACATATCGTTGTCGGTCCCGGTGTTCGCAGTACCCGGACTGGGGAAGTTGCTGCCCGTCTCGAAGGCATTGTTGCTGGTGCTGTTACCGGCTCCCCCCAGATAGTGCGGACGCAGGCTCTGGTAACCGTAGTTGCAGCTGTTGCAGTAGATCTGGTGCGGGGCGGTGTAGGTGGGAGTCCATCCAAAGCCGGAGTGAAAGGTCGCGATGCCGCTCAGCGACCATCCGCCCGCGATTTTCTCTGCCCAGGCATTGCCGCCGTGAAAGATGACCGGCTGCCAAATGCCAAACACCTTGAACGTGTGGTTGACGTCGAAAGCGGAACGCCCGTAGGAGTATTTGGGATTGTAGAGATAGGCATCTCTCGAGTACGGGCCGGAATTCGTATCCATGCTGTGCGCCCAGGTAAACTGTCCTTCCGCTGAAAAAGTGTGTGAGAACTGGTGTTTGAGCCCGGCGAGCATCATATTGTTAGTCGACCAGCCACCGCTGCCGAAAGTATTGACACTGGAAACCAGCGGGTTTTGCGGAGCCCCCGTGATATCTCCCAGAGCCGTGGCGTCGTAGTTGTACATCTCGTGACGGCCGACGCCGCCCTCATAACCAAGATTCATGATGTTCGCGTTTCCGAGATCATACTCAACTTCCAGTGAGTAGTGTTCCAGGTACTGGGTGGGCATGTGTCCGGGTAATCCGCCCACGCCTGCGCCGCCCGCCGTGGGCAAGCCGGCGGAGTTGAACATAGTAATGGTGTGAGGATTTGGCGGGTAGCCGAAGGCGTTGCTCGAGCTGCTGGATACCGCGTAAATGATATTGGGGTCGATGAAGGTCGGGCCCGTGCTGAATGGGCCAGGGACGCCGCTTGTTCCAGGCGGGTTGCCATCGTAATTGTTGGCGTTTGCGATTTGCTCGCCGTTATAGTTCAAACCGAAGCCGCCGCGGACCACCAGTTTGCTGTTGAAGCCGTTGGGAAGCCAGTTGAATCCCACCTCCGGCCCGAAGTTAAGTTTTTGCGCCGTCCAGGCGTCGATGCCCGTGCGTATGTTGATCCCCGTCAAAAGGTTGGCGCCGCTTCCGAACGTGAGCACGCCCATGTGGTTGTCTTTGTCGTCCATGGGTCCGAAATAGGACCAGCGCAGACCGGCCGTTAAGGTCAGATTAGTGCGGACCTTCCAATTGTCCTGATAGAAAGCTCCCAGGATATCCTCGCGGTTGTCGTTGCGGTAACCTCCGGGAAGGCCGGTGGTTGCCTGAAAGGAACAACATTCGGCCTCCGGGGCATCGTTCATGAAGTCCCAGAGATTGTAGAAGGTGTATTGCGGAATGCTGATGGGAACGTTGAGGTAGTAAAGCCGGGTGAGTTCAAACCCGAACTTCATCGTATGCGCATGAAGAACCTTGGTCGCCACATCTTTGTAGCTGTAGGTCCACTGATTGAGATCGGCGGGAAAGCCCGGGCCAAAGTTGCCGATGTTGATGTTCCCGATCGTAGTCACAATGCCCAGGGGCAGGCCGAGGGGCTCCTGAGGATTGCTGGCGAGCTCGTTATAGCGCCACCCCGCGGCGTTGGCGCGGGCCTCGTTCAAGAAAGTCGCCGAGAAGATGTGGTTCCAGATGACTGAGAAGGCATTGTTGACCTGTGAGTGATTGAAGAGGTCATAACCATACCCGCCGTTGTAGTCGGTCTTGGTCGATGGCTCCCAGTAAATTGTAAAGCTGATGTGATCATTGCTGGTCGCGTCGGCGTCGAGGCGCCCGTTGTACTGTTTGAAATCGGTGGAGGTGGGATCGCTGATGGTGTATTGGGTGATATCGGCGACGGTCGAGAGTCCGTTGCCGACACCGGGCGACGAGCTGCTCACGTAGCTAAGATCCTGATTACCCAGGCCGCTTGTAAGCGGTGAACCGATGTTTAGTCCCCCCGAGACGGCGTCGCAGTTTACGCCTTGCGCGAGTCCGGCATTCGCGCAGGTTACAGAGCTAAGCGGTGTGCCGAGAACCGACGCCTTCGGGAAACTCAGATAAGTGGAGGCAATGCTGCCCGAGGGAGCCAGTCCTGCAAGCGACGACGTGTCGTACCACCCCGTGCTCGTCAGCGGTGTGTTCAGGTTTTGTCCCTCATAGTTGAAGAAGGCAAAGAGCTTGTTTTTCCAGAGCGGCCCGCCGATACTGCCGCCCAACTGATTGTAACGTTCCTCGTCTCTGAGCAGACCGCGCGAGGCCGGAGTGCCGGTCGTGACCGAACCAGGGCCGTTCCAACGCTGGTACGCGTTCAATCCTGGGCGCACGAACTGGGCGAAAAAGCTGCCGTGGAGATCGTTGGACCCGCTCTTGGTGGTAATCTCGGTGATCGCGCCGTCGAACCGGCCGTTTTCGGCGTCGTAGGCATTGGTGACGATTTGAATGTTGCTGATCGAATCCTCGCTGGGAGTAATAATGGTCGCTCCACCCCAGACGGCGCTCTCGGTGCTGATGCCGTCGACGGAGAAGCCATTGTTTTCAAACTGACCCCCGTTGGTGTTTGCCGAGGGGCCATTTTCCGTGGCGAAGACGCTGCTGTTAGGGCCTAAGTTGCCTCCGCCGCCTGACGAGGCTCCGGTCTGTGTGCCTGGGGCCTGAAATCCGCCGCCCCCGCCCTGCTGCGATCCATCGGCCAGGACGCCGGGAGCCAACTGAATGAGCTGCGTCGCGTCGCGCTCGAAGACTGGCATGTGCTGGATTTCATTGTCGGAAATGGTCTGCCCGTTGTTCGCGGTTTCTGTGTCCAGGGCCGGCGCCGTCGATGCGTTGACGGTGACCGACTGGGTAGAGGCGCCCACCTCGAGCTGAACGTTCACGGCGTTGGGCTGCTCCGGAATCAACTGCAAATCGCTAAGAACTTTCTTCGTGAATCCGTCCTTCTCGACCGTGAGAGTAAAGTGGTCTGGGGGAAGTGCGTTAAAGTTGAAAACGCCCGTCGCATCGCTCGTACGAACCACCGTCTCATTGGTGGCCTGATCAACGAGGGTAAGGGTCGCACCCGGTATGACGGCGCCTTGCGGGTCGGTGACAGTGCCCTGGATGGAGGTCCGGAACTGGGCGCAGGCTGGAATCGAGGCGAGGAGAAGAAACACGATCGCCAGGGACCAGAGGGTCTTTGAAGTTACAGTGTGGGAACTCCATTTCGGAAAGCATCTCGGCTCTCGATTCAAACCATGAGTTTGCATAAAGGTCTCCTGAAAGTCTTCATCCGGAATTTCCATTTCGTCTTCCCGGCTACGGGCCAATTTGCCGCAATCGCCCCCTCCTTCGACCGGAATCGATGGCAACTCAGCCAGGACGGAAAACGCAGACAACGCTTGGCGAGGTTGGCAATGGAAGCGCAATGGGAAGTGACGTGTCTGGGAATTCTTGTGAGAGGCCATCTGTGTTTTCCTTGAAATTGCGTGTTCAACAAATGCTTAGTTGCTTGCAATTCTGAAAGGATTCACTTATTTATTACTGCGCAAACAACACCCAAAAGCGCACGTCTACACTGATCGCTCAAGCTTACTTACACCCAAGCAACAGCGCAGGCCTCTTCTCAAGTCACAATGGATTCCAAACAAGGTTGAAAGGTTGCCTAATCGACTTGCTTCGGCCGGGATGGCCGGCCTTTCATGCGGCAATTGCAAATTCCAAAAAGGCGTCGCCACTCTCGGAAAGAAAACAAAAAACCTTCAAGCGCTTTGGTCTTACGCGAACTGTAAGCGGCTCTGGCATTTAGGGGTGTTTCCGCCCGCGTCCTGAAGAAACCCAAGCCCGTCTTCGCGCATCTTTATTAGTTACTGCTGCTCAATTGGCGAACCCTGGCGTTCGGTGTGCGGCCAACTTAAGCGTTTCTTCTGCCAATCCGTGTCAGCCGTGCTCTCTGTTGAGGACCCGCATGCCATTGCTTCCCCCCGATGGTCGCAGGCGCGTCGTCATCGAAGACGTCAACCCTCAGATTGACGCAGGCCGTCATCCTGTCTGCAGGGTTGCTGGTGATGAAGTAGTCGTCACGGCGGCAATTTTTGCTGACGGCAAGGACGAATTGGCAGCGCGCCTGCTGTTTCGCCATTCGAGCGATCGCCGGTGGTCGTTTGCGCCGATGCATGAGGCCGGCAACGACCTCTGGAGCGGCGCCTTCCAAGTGGACCGGCTCGGTGAATGGCGCTTCACACTTCTTGGCTGGGTAGATCACTTTGCCACCTGGGCCGCTGAATTGAAGAAACGGATCGCTGCGCAAAGTGATGCTGAAAATGCCGGCGCGATAACCGGCGCAACGCCCAGCCCGTATGCCTGGTTGAATCTCGAATCCACTTCCGGCGCGCAGGAGGTCGCGCTTGCGCTTCGCTGGGGAGTTCTTCTCATCAACGCTGCCGTACAGCGGGCGCGAGGGAATGATGCGAAACGCTTGGGCGAGATTGCGCAAAATCTCAAAGCTCTGGCGGATGAGAATCGATCGAACTACGACGACCCATGTGACGAGGAGCTTTTGCAGTTGATGGGCGACTACCCCGACTTGGCAAGCGCGACACGATACGAAATGGAATTGCCCATCTGGGCGGATCGGGAACGCGCACGTTTTTCATCGTGGTATGAGCTTTTTCCTCGATCTGCGTCTCCAACTCCCGGCCAGCATGGGACGCTGGGCGATGTCGAAAGGCAATTGCCGGAGATTGCCGCCATGGGATTTGACATCGTTTATCTGCCCCCCATCCATCCCATCGGACGATCGTTCCGCAAGGGACCGAATAACGCGGCCCTGGCACCATCAAACGCACCTGGGAGCCCGTGGGCGATCGGCGACCGTGCGGCAGTGGCAAGCATGCCATTAGGCGCGCAGGCCACAGGTGATCGCGGTGGCCACAAATCGATCCATCCGCAGCTCGGCACCTTTGCTGATTTTGACAACCTTGTTGCCTCGGCCAGGTCGCAAGGCGTCGAGATTGCTCTGGACATTGCATTCCAGTGCTCGCCTGACCATCCATGGGTTACGGAGCATCCCGACTGGTTCACGATCCGGCCGGACGGAACGATTCAATATGCTGAGAATCCTCCCAAGAAATACCAGGATATTTATCCGCTGAATTTTGAATCACCGGATTGGCGGCGCCTTTGGGAAGAACTCTACTCGGTGTTCGAATTCTGGATTCATCGTGGCGTGCGCGTGTTTCGGGTCGACAATCCTCACACCAAGGCGCTGCCCTTCTGGGAGTGGTGCCTGAACAGCGTGCGGGCGAGCTATCCCGACACAATTTTCCTTGCCGAGGCATTTACGCGACCGCACGTGATGTACGGGCTGGCCAAGCGGGGCTTCACGCAATCCTACACATACTTCACGTGGCGAAATTCAAAGCTCGAGTTGCAAAGCTACCTGGAAGAGCTGACAAAGCCGCCGGTAAGCGACTTCTTCCGACCGAACCTCTGGCCGAATACGCCCGACATACTGCACAAAACGCTGCAGGAAGGCGGACGGCCCGCGTTTATGCATCGATTGATTCTTGCCGCGACCCTGAGTTCGAGCTATGGCATCTATGGTCCGGCATACGAGCTTGCCGAAAATGCTCCGGCGCGGCCCGCATCCGGAAAGACTGAGTCGGAGGAGTATCTCGACAGCGAGAAATACCAGATCAGGCAGCGCAACCGCGACGCGCCGGACTCACTCGTGCCGCTGATTACCAGACTGAATCGAATCCGTCATGCGAATCCTGCGCTCCAATCGAACACATCTCTGCACTTTCACTCGGTGGACAACCCGCAGTTGATTTGCTATTCGAAGACGACGCCTGACTATGAAAACACGATTCTTGTTGTGGTGAATCTCGATTCATTCAGCGAACAAACCGGCTGGACCAATCTCGATCTGGACAAGATCGGCTGTTCCGCAAATGGAAGCATTCTTGTCGACGACTTGTTGAACGAGGGCCAGTACACCTGGGGTGACCGCAACTATGTGGCGCTGCGGCCGGGAGTTCAACCGGCGCACATCTT
>JASHVU010000030.1 GCA_030044455.1 Acidobacteriaceae bacterium
GGCCTTTCGTAACTTGACGGGTTTTTAAGAGGGACCCTAATGTCCTATGCATTCCAGTCGCCGCAGAGCGTATCCTGCGGCGGAGTGGGACTGAAGTCTATACCCAGGAACACTATCGCTCCCTTCTTTTGAGGGGAGCTCCGCATGGTTTGCCGATAATTCCTGGGTTTGTTGCAAAGATCCACATTCCCAACCAGGTTACAGGAGCATCGAAACCCCGGCTTACTCTTCCCGTGCCGGACACGTTGACTTATTCCGGCAGCAGTAACATCTGCAGGCCGTACTTACTCGTCATCATTCAGCTCATCCGACTCGAGCCATCCGTATATCGAGACGCGGAGTAAGAGCGACGACAACCCGGGGAATTATCCTCTCGACTGCCCACTGGGCTCATGCGATCTGCTCAAAGATTCGCACCAAGGGACGTGCTTTGTTTGTTCGTACTAACGATCATTACAACCACACAACAATCGAGACACTCATACAAATAGAGAAACATTCAACAAATTTCATCAGTCACTCTTGTTGTCCCGTGCTACTCTGCGCCGCATGGACAACTGGGCGCCATCGAACGAAAGTCAAGATTCCACGAGTTCGATAACCGACGGAAACCAGATGCGGGGGAGTGGAGCCGCGAATGCGGAGTCCGGCCGCGAGAACAGCAAGAGCTCGAATTCGACCCCAGACAATGCGCTTCCCACTCTAAGCCTGCCGAAGGGTGGCGGCGCCATCCGGGGCATGGGAGATAAGTTTGCCGCCAATCCAGTAACTGGCTCCGGCAAGGCGACGATTCCGATACACCTCAGCCAGTCACGATCAAAGTTCAAACCTGATCTGAGCATCTCGTACGACTCGTCATCAGGCAACAGCGCGTTTGGGTTCGGCTGGTCGGTATCGCTTCCTCAAGTAACGAGAAAAACCGATAAGGGACTGCCGCAGTACGAAGACATCCTCGAATCGGACATTTTTATTCTGTCCGGCTTCGAGGATCTTATGCCGGGCCTGATTCAGTCTGGTGATGAATGGATCCGGGATGTGACTTCGTCTCGGACAGTGTACGGCGTGAACTACGAGATCCACAGGTATCGACCGCGTGTTGAGAGTCTTTTTGCTCGAATTGAGCGATGGGTAAACCTTGCGGATGCGACCGACACGTTCTGGCGGTCAATCTCAAAAGACAATGTCACCACCTGGTACGGGCAGACTGCGGCCAGCCGCATTGCTGACCCTTCCGATGCTACGCACGTGTTTACCTGGCTCATTTCTCAGAGCTACGACGAAAAGGGAAACGTAATCAGCTATGAGTACAAGCAGGAAGACTCAGAAGGCGTCAACTTGAGTGAAGTGTGCGAGCGCAACAGGACGACAACATCTCGCGCGGTGAATCAGTATATCAAGCGGGTGTATTACGGAAACCGGACACCCTACCTGCCGGATTTGACAGCCGCGCAGGCCGCGCCTTTGCCGACGGACTGGTGTTTTCAGCTGGTCTTCGATTACGGGGAACATGACCTGACGACTCCAACCCCACAGGAGACCGCGCCGTGGTTGTGCCGGCTGGATCCATTCTCAAGTTATCGTTCGAGGTTCGAGGTCAGGACATATCGGCTCTGTCGCCGCGCATTGATGTTCCACAGTTTTACTGAAGATCCAAACGTAGGCGTTAACTGCCTGGTGAATTCGACAGATTTGACGCACGTAACTACGCCGCCTGCGGATCCAAGCCAGCCTTTTTATTCTTATTTACTTTCGGCGACACAGACAAGTTATCGCAGGAGCGGTGCGACTACTTACTACTCTGACTCACTACCCCCGGTGGAGTTTACGTATACCGAGGCCATCATCGATGAAACTGTGCGCGAAGTAAATGCCGAGAGCCTGAGAAATTTGCCAGCGGGCATCGATGGGACGAACTACCGTTGGGTCGATCTGAATGGTGAAGGTCTTTCGGGAATATTGACAGAGCAGGCAGGCGCCTGGTTCTACAAGGCGAATCTGAGCCCCGTAAACCGGCAAACGATTTCAGGAACGCGATATACGTTGCCCCTTTTCGGCCAGGTGGAGGTGGTAGGCAAGAAGCCTTCGACCGCGGCGCTGAATGCTGGACAGCAGAAGCTCTACAGTATTTCGGGCGACGGGCAAATGGACCTGGTTGATTTTAGCGGGCCGACGCCGGGGTATTACGAGCGAACCGAGAACTTCAGTTGGAATCCACTGGTCCCGTTTGAATCGCTTCCCGTGGTGAACTGGGGAAACCCGGAGTTGAAGTTTGTGGATTTAACGGGGGACGGGTTTCCCGACCTATTGATCTCGGAAGGCAACAACTTTGAATGGTACCAATCGCTCTCAACGGAGGGATTTGCAAGCGCGGAACGGATTCCCCAGTCCTTTGACGAAGAGCTGGGCCCGAAGCTGGTATTTGCTGACAGCACAGAGTCGATATTCCTTGCGGATTTGTCGGGAGATGGGCTGACCGACCTCGTTCGCATCCGGAATGGCGAGGTGTGTTACTGGCCGAACCTCGGTTACGGAGGGTTCGGAACCAAGGTGACGATGAATAGCTCCCCGCTCTTTGACCACCTCGACTTATTTGACGGACGGAGGATTCAACTGGCGGATATTGATGGCTCCGGGACCGCCGATATCGTCTACTTTGCGGGCAACACGGTAAAAGTGTATTTCAACCAGTCGGGAAATGGCTGGGGTGCGGAACGCGCGCTGAATTACTTCCCTGCGGTCGACGGAGTTACAAAGGCAGCGGTATTGGACCTGCTGGGAAATGGAACTGCGTGCCTGGTGTGGTCATCACCTCTACCGGGCAATGCATCGAGCCCGATGCGCTATATCGACTTGATGGGTGGCCAGAAACCGCACCTGTTAGTCAGCACCACCAACAACCTGGGGGCAATGACTCAGATTTGCTACTCCCCCTCAACCAAGTTTTACGTGGCCGACAAGCTCGCCGGGACGCCGTGGGTCACTCGCCTTCCCTTTCCCGTGCAAGTAGTGGAACGAATCGAGACATTCGACTATGTGAGCCGCAACTTGATGGTGATGAGCTACACCTATCACGACGGCTACTACGACGGAGTCGAGCGGGAGTTTCGCGGATTCGGACGAGTGGAGAGTTTGGATACGGAAGAGTATGCGGCCGTGATGAACTCCCCAGAGATGCCGCAGCCAACAAATTTGAGCACAGCGTCGGACGTTCCACCGATTCTGACAAAAACCTGGTACCACACCGGCGCTTATTTTGGCGAGTCATGCGTGTCGCAATACATGCAGAAGGAGTATTACCGAGAGGGCGACGCGAACGAAGGGATCACGGGTCTGACAACAGCGCAGTTTGAGAGCATGCTGCTTGACGACACCGTGTTGCCGACTAACATTCTGCTGTCGGATGGCACGCGGGTTCCATATAACTTTTCATCGGAGGAGTACCGCGAGGCGTGCCGGGCGCTGCGTGGATCGATGTTACGGCAGGAGATTTATGGCTTGGATGGAACAGAGGCGGAAGACCGGCCATACACCGTGAGCGAGCGAAACTTCACCATCGAGGCATTCCAGCCGCAGGGACCGAATCAATACGGGGTGTTTTTCGCGCATCCGAGAGAGGCAGTCGACTTTCAATATGATCGGGCGCTGTTCAAGGTCGTCGGCAACACGATTCAAGGAAGCAGTCCGCCGCCCAGCGCGGTGAGTGCGGCAGATCCTCGCGTGAGCCATACGCTGACGACGAACGTGGATCCGTATGGAAATGTGCTGGAGAGCGCAAAGGTCGGTTACGGGAGACGCTACCTTGAT
>JASHVU010000370.1 GCA_030044455.1 Acidobacteriaceae bacterium
ACTGTGAGCGCCCCGGTTGAATTAATTCCCGACCATTCAAAGAGTCCGGCCGTCAGCCGTCCCTCGCTCTTCATCTGCGGCCTCAAGAAGGCCTACGCGGACGTGCAGGCGGTGGCCGGTATCGATCTCGAGGTGAGAGCCGGTGAGTGCTTCGGCCTGCTTGGACCGAATGGGGCAGGGAAGACCACGACAATCGAAATCTGCGAGGGGCTGACGGAGCCGGATTTGGGGACGGTGGAGCTGCTCGGCCTGAATTGGAAGACGGGTGCAAAGGAGCTCCGCCAGCGGATTGGGATTCAGCTCCAGGAGACGCAATTTCCCGATAAGCTCACGGTCGAAGAGGCGCTGCAGCTTTTTCGCAGTTTTTACCATCGCGGCATCGGCATCGAGGAGTCGATCAAGACGGCGCAGCTTGAAGAGAAGCGGCGGTCGCGGATTGGCGGGCTGAGCGGAGGGCAGAAGCAGCGGCTGGCCATGGCCACGGCGCTGGTGGGCGACCCGGAACTGCTGTTTCTTGACGAGCCGACGACCGGGCTCGATCCGCAAGCCCGACGGCATCTCTGGGACCTTGTCGACAACCTCAAACGCTCGGGCCGCACCATCATTCTCACCACGCATTACATGGAAGAGGCGGAGCGGCTGTGCGACCGCGTGGCGATTATGGATCATGGCAAGGTGATTGCGCTCGGCACACCGAAGGAGCTGATTGCGACGGTGGGCGGCGAGGAGATTGTGGAGTTCGCGCTGGACTCGGCGACGCACCAGAATTCTGAGGCCGCCAATCGGGCCGTTGTCGCGGCGCTCACCGCGATTAGCGGCGTCCAGTCGCACCGGGTCGACGCGTCAGTTCATCAGCTTTCGGTGGACGAACTGCACGTGACGGTGCCGTTGATCTTTGCCTCGCTCGAACAGCAGGGGCTGCACCTGAATGATTTCCGCACCCATTCCGCAACGCTCGAGGACGTGTTTGTGAGGCTGACAGGAAGGAATCTGCGCGATGAGTAGCTTGGAACGCAGCAGCCTGTTCCAGCTGACCATGGTCCGCTTTCGGCTGGTTTTGCGCGAGCCCGAGGCCGTCTTCTGGATCTTCATTTTCCCGATTCTGCTGGCGGTAGGGCTGGGAATTGCGTTTCGCAACCGGCCGGCCGATGTGCTGCCGGTGGGCGCCACGACCCCGCAATTGGTGGCGGCGATGAGTGCCGACCACGGGTTGAAGGCTACGCTGACCGACGAAGCCACCGGACGGCAGAAGATGACGACAGGAACAATTGTTCTGCTCGTGATTCAGCAGCCTGCCGGCGTCGTTTATCGCTACGACGACACGAATCCTGACGCGCGGGCAGCCCGTCTGCTGGTCGATCGAGCGATCCAAATGGCGGCTGGACGGCACGATGCTGTTCCTGCGACGAACGAATTCGTGCACGAGAACGGTTCGCGATACATCGACTTCGTGGTTCCCGGTCTGCTGGGGATGAACCTGATGGGCTCGGCAATGTGGAGTTTGGGTTTTGCCATCGTTGAGGGTCGCCAGAAAAAACTGCTGAAGCGCATGGTGGCTTCGCCGATGCCGAAGTGGCAATACCTTACAGCCTTCCTGCTGTCGCGGCTGGCAATGCTGGTGATTGAGGTCGTGGTCTTTCTCGGTTTTGCCAGGGTGGCGTTTGGAGTGCCGTTTCGAGGCCCGCTCTGGCAGC
The DNA here is from genome assembly GCA_030044455.1 of Acidobacteriaceae bacterium. Lineage (GTDB taxonomy): Bacteria > Acidobacteriota > Terriglobia > Terriglobales > Acidobacteriaceae > Telmatobacter. The sequence goes on from JASHVU010000370.1 coordinate 1,695, forward strand.
TGGGGCTGCTTTGCGTTCTAACATCGCTGGTTTTCTCGGCTCTCGGTCTGCTCGTGGCCTCCCGCGCCCGCACCATGGAGGCCGTCAGCGGGCTGATGAACCTGGTGATGCTCCCCATGTGGATCCTCTCCGGCGTCTTCTTTTCCGCCTCGCGCTTCCCGGCCATGATTCAGCCCTTCGTCCGAGCGCTGCCGCTCACTGCCGCGATCGACGCTATGAGAGGCAACATGCTTGAGGGTATGGGGTTAAACCAAATGCTTGCCCCTGTCGCGCTGCTTCTGGCGTGGTTTGTGGCGCCCTTCGCAGTCTCGCTTCGCATCTTCCGCTGGAAATGAGCGCGAGTTGATTTTCGTGGTACTTTGACCGGGTTGCGAGGAGCGCCGGGCTTCACTTTCCGATAGAATATAGAGAGACGGCCGAAGTGTCGGCCCCCTGGCGCAACGCAAGCAAAAGCAGGTACAGGATTCGGGGACTCAAGGCAGCTTAAGGCTGCTCTGGGCCACCGCATCAGTGTAAAAGGGCTGCTCTTGCGGGAGCGCATACCCCCGAGGAGGAAACCTGAAAAATGACTGAGACCGTGAAGAAAACCACCACCCGCAAACCCAAAGCCGAAACCGCCTCAAAACCGAGCAAGGCTCCGGCCAAGACCGTAAAGGCTGCATCCCCGGCCAAGGCCAAGACCAGCAACCTCACCTTGATGCCGCCCACTCCGGCGCAGATTGCCGCGCTCGCGCACCGCTACTGGGCTGAACGTGGTTATCAGCACGGGAAGGATGCCGATGACTGGTTCCGCGCCGAGCAGGAGCTTCGCGGGAAGGCCTCTTAATTGTTCAGGCATCATTTCTACTTTTTGCTGGAAATTGTTGATTTCACACAGGACTGTCTCGACTTTGCGAAGGGCTTGCAGGGACTGGCTGCAGCTGAGCTAAGCGTTGTTGGCCAAGTCCGCTGTGATTGCCGTCCTGGGTGAGCGCGTGGCTACTGGAGCTTTCCTGCTCTGGTGAGAGGCTGTTGAAAAACTCATGAAGGTATACGGCAGGGGCTAAAGCCCCGCTTATTTTGGTGCGTTTTCGGCGCGAGTAAACTCGCGCCCGGATCCAAGACCCTGCCCCCGCCAGCTTTTCTGCGTTCCGTGAAGTGGTACCCTGACACGTTTTGTGTTCAGGCCAAAGGCTTTTCAGCAGATTCTAAGAGCAGACGACACACCTGCTGAGAGGTCGCTCGGATTACGGCGCTTCCGGGATCGGTCTCCCCTATCCGGCTTCCGTGAAAGGTCGCTCCTGCTTGGGGTCCGACCCCAACGAGTGCAAATCACTCGCAGGGGACCTCTGAGGTCAAATCGGCTCGGCCGTATCGCTTCTCGGGTATAGCGATCCTGGAACCGCTATATTGCGCAGAATTCAGCAGCCTGAGGGCTGCTGCGCCATCCAATTCACGCTTTAGAATTGGATGAATATGGTATCAAGCAGAAAAGAGACAGCCCCGGCAGACAATCTGCTTGAGGGCAGCCGTTTTATTCGCGCCTGTCTACGCCGCCCTGTTGACCGCACGCCGGTGTGGTTTCTTCGCCAGGCCGGGCGCTATATGCAGGAATATCGCGATGTCCGCAAACACCACACGCTGGTTGAGATCTGCAGGCAGCCCGAGCTGGCCGCCGAGGTCACCATTACCGCTGCAGAAAAGTTGGGGGTCGACGCCGCGATTATCTTCGCCGACCTGCTGCTGCCTCTCGAACCCATGGGCCTGCCCTTCGAGTTCGAGGCTGGCGAAGGGCCGGTGGTCCATCATCCTGTACGCACGGCTGAGGACGTAGCCGCGCTGCATACCGATCGCGCCGATCAGCTGGACTACGTGGCCCGCGCCATCGAGAAAGTTGCCGCTCACTTTGGCGGCCGTCTTGGCATTATCGGATTCTGCGGCGCTCCGTATACTCTGGCCAGCTACATGATTGAGGGTGGCGGCTCGCGCAATTACATCTACACCAAGCAGCTGATGTACGGCGACACCATTGCATGGAGCAGACTTTTGGATAAGATCGTCGTCGTGTTGACGGAGTACTGCCGGCTGCAGGTCGACGCGGGCGCTGACGTCATCCAGATTTTTGATAGCTGGGCCGGATCGCTTAGTTTCTCGGATTATCGCGACTACGCGCTTGAAGCTGCAACGCGGCTGGTTCGCGCCGTGCAGAGCATGGGCGTGCCGGTCATATATTTCGGCGTCGAAACCACGGGACTGCTCCCGATCATGTCTTCGACCGGCGCCGAGGTGATCGGCCTGGATTGGCGTCAGGCCCTCGATGACGGCTGGCGAGCCGTGGGTCACACTCGCGCAGTGCAGGGAAATCTCGATCCCATCACGCTGTTTGCACCGCTCGAGATTATCGAGAGACGCGTCAAAGAGATTCTTCGCGCCGCGAAGGGCCGGCCGGGCCACATCTTCAATCTCGGTCACGGTATCGTTCCGGGCACGCCGGTTGAAAATGTGCAGGCCGTGGTGAAGATGGTCCATGAATACAGGGAATAGGGATTAGGCACGAACTTGAGGGGAATGGCATGGGGAAACGGGCTGTATTGCTGCTGGCCCACGGAACGCCGGAGAGCATCGATCAGATTCCCGAGTATCTGCGCAACGTGACCAGCGGCCGGCCACTGCCGCCCGAGGTGGTGGCTGAGATCCAGCATCGCTACGCTCTCATCGGCAAGAGCCCGCTGACCGAAATCACATTGGAGCAGGCGAGGCTGGTGGAGGCGGAGTTGGCCGCGTGTGGGGAGCCGGCGCCGGTTTACGTGGGCATGCGAAACTGGCGCCCGTATATTCCCGAGGTGGTTCGCAAGATGCGCGACGACGGCATTGAAGAGGCCGCGATCATCTGTATGGCTCCGCAGAATTCGCGCACCAGCGTCGGCCTCTACCGCCGGGCGGTCGAGGCTGAGGCAGGCAATCTTCGCATCGACTTTACCGATGGCTGGGCGCGCCATCCGCTGCTTGCCGATGCTTTTGCCGAAAGGCTTCGTCCCGCTCTCCGCAGGCTGGCCGATGAAGCAGGCCAGGCCGTGCCGGTGCTATTCACCGCCCACAGCGTCCCCACTCGTACGGTCCAACCACCCGCTGCCGGTTCCGAATCGGGGTCGCGCATTTGGCCGGGGCAGGGAGCCGATCCGTACGCCGAGGAAGCCCGACATACCGCCGAGCTTGTTGCCGAACGCGTTCCTGAGATTCCCAACTGGTGGTTCGCGTTTCAGAGCCAGGGAGCGAGCGGAGGCCCCTGGATTGGCCCCTCAGTTGAAGAAACTCTCGACCAAATCGCCGCTGAAGGGCACCGGTGGCTGATTCTTCAACCGATAGGATTTCTCTGCGACCACGTTGAGATTCTTTTTGACGTGGATCATTTATTCCGGTACTATTCCGTCGATAAAGGCATACGGTTGGAACGTCCTGAATCACTTAATGCTTCGTTGACTTTGGCTAGAGCAGTTGCCGATCTTGCGCGGAAATCATTCAAACGGCTCTTGGCGTAACCCGGAATCAAAACTTCGGTGACAGCCAAAGGTTCGCGCTCAGCGTGATAAGTTCTTTGTTTTTGCGAAACTTGCCGTTACAATTATTGCTGTCGGTTTTCGAGAGCTTCACAGCGTAAATTGGTTTTCCAAAAGCTTCTTAGAGGTTGATTCAGGACTATGAGATGGTAGATGGTCGTCAACAGTCAGGATGCAGAGGAGCAATCAGTGTCATACGCAAATGAAACCCGGTCCGCTGAAGGTGTAGTTCAGAAAGTTCAGGAGGGCTCAAGGGTTTTTTGTCCTGAATGCGGCGACAATCGTGTTCGCAGGGTTGAACGCAAGGGCTTCATGCAGAAGCATATATATTCCTGGTTCGGCTACTTCCCCTGGTACTGCCGCGAATGTCGCCGACACTTCCTTCTTCGCAAACGTAACCGCACAAAACCCAACAACAAGCAGTACGTGGAACGGGGAAGCTAGGGTTTCTGTCCGTCGTCGAAGCTATCTAAGCCCTGAAAAAGTTCTTCATCAGGAACAGCACATTGGCAGGCCGTTCTGCGAGCCGGCGCATAAAGTAGGGGTACCACTCGTGCCCGAAAGGCACATAGACACGTACTCTGTACCCTTCCTTGATCAGCGCGCGTTGCAAGTCGCGCCGCACACCGTACAGCATCTGAAATTCGAAGCGCTCCGGTGTGATTTCATGCTCTCGGGCGTAGGCTTTTGCTGCTGCTACCATGGCCGCGTCGTGGGTCGCTATTCCGTTATACACGTCTGATTCGAGCAGCAATTTACTCAGCAGAACAAAGTTTTCGTCCACCTGGCTCTTGCGCGGGAAGGCAACTTCGGCGGGTTCTTTATAGGCTCCCTTGCATAACCTGATTCTGATTCCATCTGCCAACAACTGTTCTACGTCGGCCTGCGAGCGGTAAAGGTAGGCCTGGATTACTACTCCGATCGCACCCCTGGTTTCGGGGCGAGCATTCAGCCGCCGCACGATATCCAGCGTCACCTGCGTCAGCTTGGAGTCTTCCATGTCGATGCGGACGAAGTTTCCGGTGGTTTTGGCGTGCTGCGCCAGGCTGGCGGCAATTTTCTCAGCCAGTTTCGGCGACAGCTCAAGTCCCATTTGCGTCAACTTGACGCTGATATTGGCATTCAGCTTGCGTGCTTGAATGGTGTCGAGCAGCTGATGATAGGTTTCGGCGGCGCGATGCGCCTCAACTTCAGAAGTCACGCTTTCGCCAAGCGAATCCAGTGTGACCGCCATGCCCTGGCGATTGACTGACTCCACTACGCTGAGCGCGTCAAGAATTTCAGTGCCGGCAACGAATCTGGAACTGAAGCGGGTGCCGACCTTGGAGTGTTCGCAGAACCGGCGCAAAGTACGATTGCGGGAAAGTGCAATAAAAGCCGAACGAAGTACAGGCATCGAAAGCCTCTGCCGCTCCAGCGCTGCTGCATCGCGTCTTTGCGGACTATTTAGTGTCGCACACGATAGCAGCGGCGAGCGGCTATCTAACCGCTAAGTTGTAGGCTGGTTTTCCATGCGCTAGTCCCCGACCAGATTGGTCCGGAATTTTGGCGGGCAAGGAGTGCCGATGGCGCGCCTGGCCTTATTGGACTTCGAAGATCTGGCTGCCATGGGGCGGCAGGGTTACCGTGATGTCCTTGCTGTCTTTGGTCTCGCTGTCGTCCCACTGGTTGGTTGCCGAGTGCTTCTTTCCGTCCAGTCCGAGTGCGAGCCAGGTGGTCTTCACGGTCGAAACCTCATCGCCCAAGTTGAAGAACCCGAAGTACTCCTTGTATCCCCGGTCGCCAGGATCGTTGATGCTGGCCCTCCACACGCGCAGATTCTCAAAACCCGGTCCCAGAGTGGACGCGTCCACCGGCCTGCTGTAGGTGGCGTTCTGATTGATGAAGAGAATGTTCTGGTTGCTGAGCAAAGACTTGGTCAAGTCGTCGAGCCTGGTGAGGTTTGCACCCAGAATGAGCGGCGCGCGGGTGATGGACCATAGCGCGAATTCGGTCTTCTCCTCATCCGGAGTTAATTGGGAGTGCCGAGGCTGGCCATATCCCGGATGCGGCCCAAGCCATCCAAACGGAAGCATGTCGGGATCGGGCCAGCTTCCCGGACCAACGTAGGTATACCATTTCGCAATCCGGTCGAATTCGTCGCGCGTGCCGAAGGGGAAATCTCCGCCCTGGGGGTGAGGAAACGTCCATTGATCCCAGTGATCATCGGCAATTCGCCACATCTGCGCGTATTTCTGCACCTCGGCGGCATGATCGAGCGCCGTAGGTCCTGGCGAGAGGCTCAGCACCATGGGTCGACCGGCCTTTTGAATTGCCAGCGCAATCTGGCGGATTTCGGTCGGCCGGTAGGGGTGGTCGCTGATGCAGTCCACCTTGAGATAGTCCACGCCCCAGCTGGCGAACGTCCTGATCAGAGAGTCGTACCAGGCCTGCCCCGCGGGGTTATCCTTCACGCCCCAGTTGCCATCGTCCCAGGGGCAGGGGCTTGAAGCGTCGGCCGCGTCATGGGCCGTGAAATTCGAGCCGACGATGGGCAGATTCCGCGTGACTGCGTCGCGTGGAATTCCGCGCACAATGTGAATGCCGAATTTGAGCCCCTGGTGATGCACCCAATCGGCCAGCGGCCTGAATCCCGCTCCACTTGCCGCAGAAGGGAAGCGGTCGGGCACGGGAATCAGAATCCCATTCGCATTGAGCAGATATTTTCTTTCGGCGAGGTTTTTGCCGTCGGGATTGGCCATGTACCAGCCCTCGTCGATGACAGCGTACTGCCAACCATACTGCGCAACGCTGGCCAGCACCGTGACATTCGCCTTGAACTGTTGCTCATCGATGGTCAATCCGTAGGCATCCCAGCTATTCCAGCCCATCGGCGGGGTAAGGGCTACCGTCTGCGCTTTCATTGCCGTTGCTCCCACTGCGAGGGCAATCAAAATTGCAATCAAGAAATGCTTGTCACGATTCATCGGTAAACGTATAACACACCACCCTGCGGCCGCGCAGTAAACGCCCAACGCGCCGCACGCTTTATGCTTCCCTTATTAAAACGCAATCGACGGTCATTTATTCTGTAATGACTCGAAGCCCCCTTGAGGAGAGCCCCCGCAATGGTTTCAGAAGTTCGAGCTTCGCGCGTCGTTTTTGCTCTCTTGCTGGCTTCGCTGGCGGCCGCGCCGTGTTTTTCAAAGTCTGCGCCGCAGGCCACGGCGGTGGTGCTCATGGTCAGCGACATCCACTTCGAGCCTTTCTGGGATCCCGGCAAAGCCGCGCAACTGGCTCGCACGCCGGAGTCGGAGTGGACAGCGATTCTGGCCTCGGCTCCTTCGCCCGATCGCGAGGCCAAATTCGAGGCCATTCAACAGGCCTGCCACGCCCGCGGCGCAGACACTTCTTATCCCCTTTTTGCATCCAGCCTGGATGCGATGAAAGCCAATGCGGCGGGCGCGAAGTTCGTGACTGTGAGCGGCGATCTGATCTCGCACTCATTCAGCTGCAAGTTTGCCCAGGTGTTTCCCAAGGCCAAGCCCGGCGACTACCGCATTTTTGTTGAAAAATCGATCAAGTTCGTAATCGCCTCGCTTCGCGACGCGCTGCCCGGTGTTCGTGTTTACGCATCGCTGGGCAACAACGACTCCGATTGCGGCGACTATCAGCTCGACGCGAACAGCAGCTTTCTTGGCGACCTCGAAAAAGTCTTTACCGCTGACGTTCCCGCGATTGATTTGGACGAGGCGCGCGCGGACTTTGCCATCGGCGGGAATTTCAGCGCCACTCTTCCCAAGCCTTTTGTTAACACGCGCCTCATTGTCCTCGACGACCTGTTCATGGCGCGCAAATACCAGACCTGCGCGGGCAAAGACGATCCGTCTGAAGCTGCGCGGCAGATTATGTGGCTGCGCACCGAGCTCGACAGCGCGCGGCAAGCGAAGGAAAGAGCCTGGGTGATGGCCCATATTCCGCCGGGCGTCGATCCATACGGCACGGCTGCCAAAGGCAAAAACATCTGCGCCGGTCAAGACCCGACGATGTTTCTTTCGTCAGACGATCTGCCTGACGCGCTGGCGCCCTACGGAGATGTGATTGCGTTGGCCATTTTCGCTCACACTCACATGGACGAGATGCGCCTGATCACCCCCGCCGACATCGCGAATCCGGATCACGCGGTGCCTGTGAAGCTGGTCCCTTCCATTTCGCCGGTCAACGGCAACAATCCGTCGATTACCGTGGCCCAGGTTGACGTGCGCACCGGCACGATCGTCGATTATCGGGTCATCGCCGCATCCAACCAGACGGGCATCGACACCCAATGGAAGCAGGAATACGACTACGGTGAAATCTATGGCGAGCCCGCGTTTACTGACACCGCGGTTGCGACTCTCATGGGCGGATTCAGGGCCGATT
>JASHVU010000371.1 GCA_030044455.1 Acidobacteriaceae bacterium
GGCAAGAACCTGTGATGCCTGATTCCCTTGCCTGGGTTACTTGATTCCGCCAGGGCTTCTTGACTCCCGGAGCGATTTGATTCATGAATCGAGTCGTCCTTTTGTCAAGGTCCAAACGCGCGTGATCCGCGATGCATGCAACCCGTTGACCGTTGCATCTCGCTACTGTTTGCGCGGTGATTCGCTTTGATCCACTCGATTTATTCAGCGTTTTCGCACCGAACAACCCCTCCCAGGAGTCTGGCGTCAAAGGGTGAATGTTTGTGAACGAAGCGTCAGGAGGCGTGCAATGCTCTGGACAATTTTCGTGATACTGCTGGTCTTGTGGTTATTGGGCGTGGTTTCGTCGTACACCCTGGGCGGGTTCATTCACATCCTGCTGGTGATTGCGCTCGTCGTGCTCGTAATCCAGCTGATAAGCGGGCGCAGACCCGTTCTCTGAACGCACAATCCGACGGCACTCTTTTGCCTCAGCGAGCTTAGGCACACGTCTACATAACGATAGATACACAAGGGTAAAGGGCCACGGAGGTGGAGTTATGGATAAAGACCGGGTCAAAGGTGGAATGAACGATGCGGCAGGGCGCGTGAAACGCCAGATTGGCGAATGGACCGGTGACAAGGATGCTCAAGCGGAAGGCGCCTTGCAGCAGATGAAAGGCAAGGTACAGAAAGCTATCGGCGCCATGAAGGACGCAGCCCGCACCGCCAGAAACGACGTTGAACGTGAACGTATGCGCGAGGACAAGCTCACAACCGAGCAAGAGCGTGAACTCGAGCAGCACACAGGGCACGGCAACCACTGAGTACGATTTTTGCCGTTGGTGAGGGCGGACGCCGGAGAATTCGAGGCCCTGCAACGGAGTGGGCATGACGGCAAAACCAGAGTTGGTGAGCCCCGGCGGTTTTTGTGCAAAGTCAGCGCTCGTTGCGGCCGCGCTGGCTTGAGGAAGGTGCCTTCGGGATACAGAAACTCTGGTTTTGCGACAGGCGTTACATTTCTGCGTCCGCCCTCATGCCGCTGCATTCGCCCCCTGACCTCGAATTCCGGAATGCGCTATACTAGGCGCGTAGAGCGTTTTGTCGCGCTCCGCGAATCGAGGTGCGTCTTCCGCAGGGACTCCGGTTCACTGACGTTCGACGTTCCGCCATCCCAGACTACACGGTGGCGCGCCGTAGCCCGTGTGCTACGAAGTCCGGTGGATGCAGTCGGTTGCGCCCTCCTTCCCGCCTCCTGTTCCCTATGCGGCTCTCCCTTGCCGCGGCTTTCTTCCGTTCCAATCTGTGATCTTTGCTGGGCTGGTATTCCAATGCTCGACGGCGTTGCCTGCTCGCGTTGCGGCGACACGCTTGACCGGGCCGGCTATTCGAGCCTTTGCCGCGCCTGCCGCATGGCCCCGCCGCCATTTGTAAGGGCCGTAGCCTATGGGCTTTACGAGGCGGGCATGCGCGAGGCAATTCATGCGCTTAAATATAACCGGTTGCATCCGGCGGCGCGGGTCCTCGGCGGAATGCTGGCTGAGGCTATCGCCAAACTGGCCGGCGAAGCCCCGCGCGAAATGCTGGTGGTTCCGGTGCCGTTGCACCGCAGTAAATATGCCCAGCGGGGATTCAACCAGGCGCGAGCGCTGGCCGAAGAGGCGCTAAAGGATTTGAGGAAGACGCATCCCGCATGGCGGCTCACGCTTGCTCCCACCACACTGTTGCGGTTGCGGTCCACTGAGAGCCAGGCGGGGCTCACTCCGCGGCAGCGGCGCCAGAATGTGCGCGGCGCCTTTTCAATTGCAGACGCCGCAGCGGTGACGGCGAAACACATCCTGCTGGTTGACGACATTCTTACCACGGGCGCCACGGCGCGTGCCGCTGCCCAGGCATTGGAGAAAGCCGGAGCGGCAACCGTGTGGGTGGCAACGCTGGCGCGGGCGCAACGGCATGGCGCGCCGGATACGGAGCGAATGGACAAGGACGAAATTGAAGCGGACGGGGAAGGCATGACGGGTGCAGGTTCTGGAAACGCAGAATTCGGATTTGAATTTCGACCAGGCCTGGCAACGAGAATGCGGCAGGAAGCGAACGGCAACAACTGATCGGGACTTATTGAGGGAATTCATTCATTCGACGGGCAAGGATTGAACTGCCAACGATTGTTCTTACGAGGGGAAACGATGTCGCTGGGTAAAGCCATGATTCATGCTCGCAAGCAGAAAGCGATTGCCAAGGCCGCGGCGATGGCGGCCGATCACACGGCCGGCACTTACAGTGCCCAGTCAACCCACATTCTGCAAATGCCGGTGCTGGTGCTGAATGCGTCGTATGAGCCCATTAACATCTGCGGAGCGCGGCGCGCGTTGGTGCTGGTGCTTAAGGGCATTGCACGCACTGAAGAGGAGCACGGTCTGGTGCTTTACTCTCAGCGCAGCCACATCCCCATGCCGTCGGTGATCCGTTTGCTGGAATACCGTCGCATTCCGCATCAAACGCGGGCTTTGTCGCGCAAGAACATACTGCTGCGCGACCGGAACACCT
>JASHVU010000372.1 GCA_030044455.1 Acidobacteriaceae bacterium
ACTGGCCTGGGGCAAAACTTGATGGCCGCAGTCATCTGCTGGAATGCCTTGATGACGCCGGCGAGCTCGTCCCACTCACCTTCCTGCGCCAGCATCAGGAGCTGCATCAGGTTTGCGCCCACGCTGAAGTTCTCGCGGTCGCCCGAGATCACGAACCCCGCAAAGTTCCGCACCGCATCCGACGCTGGATTCAACACTTGCGAAATCATCGCCAGTACATCGCCGCCAATCGCATTCTTCAGTGAATGCAGTTCGATACACCCGATACCGTCACCCAGATCGACGAGCGACGCGCCGGGATTGGTCTTCACTACACCATTCGCTCGCCTGAAATCAGCAACGCGCGCGTGCCCCGAGATTGTGGAGATCGGCTCCCATCTTCGCGTCGCCGGGTTGTAGCACTGCGGACCCTCCGTCGAGTACCACGGAACCTCCGCAGCATCGGGCGCAGAGTTCAACAGCGCTTCAACCCGCGCACTTACCGGCAAACCCAGCGCCTTCATCCGCGCGACAGTCGACTTCACACCTGCCGCGTCCCACAACTCAAACGGACCCAGTTCCCAATTGAAGCCCGCCTTCATCGCCTGGTCGATCGACACGGCGTCGCCAGCCACTTCACCAATGCGATCGGCCGCATAATTCCACATCGCGGCCAAAAACGGCCACAAAAAGGTTGCGGCCTTGTCCTTTGCCGGTTCGTTCGCGAGCAGCAGCCTCAGCCGTTCGGCAACAGTACCGGCGTTTTTCGCCATTTCCAGGGCCGGCAGCGCCGGCTTCCTCGTCGGCCGGTACTCAAAGGTCGCCAAATCCAGCGCCAGCCGCTCTTCCTTTCCATCCGCGCCGCGTGTCTTCTTGTAAAAGCCCGACCCGGCCTTATCGCCAATCCAGCCACGCTTCATCACCCCGTCGAGCGCGTCGCCAAATCGCCCGCGCGTCACGCCTGCGGGAAAATTCGCCGCCACGTGTGCCAATATGTCGATGCCCACCATGTCGGCCAGTCGAAACGTCCCCGTCCTCGGAAATCCCAACGCCGAACCGGTCAGCGCGTCAACCTCTTCGACCGTCAGCCCCTGCTCCAGCATCAGGTTCGCCGCATTGAACATCACCGCAATCCCGATACGGTTGGCAATAAAGTTGGGCGTGTCGCTGGCAAACACCACCTGTTTGCCCAGCAGCCGGTCGGCAAACGCGGTAAACGCACCAACCAGCCCAGGGTCAGAACCCTCAGCCGGAATAATCTCGAGCAGTCGCATATAGCGCGGCGGATTGAAAAAATGTGTCCCGAAAAATCGCTCCCGGTGCGAGCTGAGCGCCGCGCCGATCTTTGCTATTGGCAGCCCCGAGGTGTTCGTTGTGAGTATCGCGTCTTTTTTCAGGTGGGGCAGCACCCGCTCCAGCAGCGACGTCTTGATCTCCAAATTCTCGGCGACCGCCTCAATCACCCAATCGCAGCCGGCAAGATTGGGCAGGTCGTTGTCAAAGTCTCCGGTGGTGATGAGCGCGGCCAGCCCCGGCTCATAAAACGCGGCGGGCTTGCCCTTGGCCAGAGCGCCCAGGCCACGCTCCGCTAATGTCGGCCCCGCGTCCTTTGCAGGCAGATCAAGCAGCAGCGTAGGAATCCCGGCATTCGCCAGGTGCGCGGCGATGCGCGAGCCCATGGTCCCGGCGCCAAGCACGGCGGCGTGCCGAACCAGCAGGGGCCGCACCGAGGTTGGAACGGCGGGAGCCGTGGCCAGACTTGCTTCGGTCATGCGGGCCCTCTCCGTGCGAAGACGGCAACTTTAGCGCCTTGCGCAACCGCTCGTCAGCATACGGAAGTTCTCTTCCCGGGGTCAAGGTGGGAGAAACCCAGCCAGAAGCCAATAGCCAATAGTCAGCCAAAGACGATCTCTATGTAGCGAAGTACCCGCTCATGCGGAACCATGGTGCCCTCGGCGCTGTCAGGTCATTCAACCTTCCACAGATGCGGATTGCTCCGAGAATATTTGCTCTTATGTTCCAAGTCGAAAAATCGTTTGCCATTTCGCTGCCTCGACGTGCGATCATCAGCCATCGATGGCGGATCTGGAGCCCCTCACAGCACCTTCCCCAACCAGCGGCAGTTCGGGCAACGTGTTGCGCCGGCAGTTACGGCTGACTGACCTTGTGCTGGCGCAGGTGGTCAATGTGGTTGGCTCAACGTGGGTGGGTGTAGCGGCCGGGCTGGGCCGCGCGCAGACTCTGATGTGGGTTGGGGCGATGGCCGCCTTCTACCTGCCCATGGGCGCCGCCGTGATCGGCCTCAACCGCGCCATGCCGCTTGAGGGCGGTCTCTACACGTGGGCGCGCCGCGCTTTTGGCGATCTAGCCGGATTTCTGACCGCATGGAATCTTTGGATATACAGCATCGCGGTCACAGCAACCATCCTCTACGCCATGCCCACAGAGTTTGCCTATCTGATCGGACCCTCCGCACGTTGGGTTCCGCAAAGCCCCTGGGTCTCATTTGCCATTGTGGCCATGTTTGCTGCCTTGCTCACGTGGGCCTCGGTACGCGGACTCGAGTTGGGCAAGTGGATTCAAAACGTGGGTGGAACCGCAATGCTGCTGGCCTTCGCCGTTCTCATCGTGCTGCCGCTTTGGGCCGTGGTTCGCAGCGGCTCGCATGCCTTTGCGGGAACCGGGGGCTGGAACCTCGCGCTTCAGCCTCCGTCCGTCAACTTGCGCATGATGGCTCTCTTCGGGCAGATGCTTTTTGGGGCGCTCTGCGGGCTCGAATATGTTGCCATCTTCGCGGGCGAGAGCGAAGACCCCGCCCGGCGCATTGGCCAGTCGGTGTGGATTGCCTCTCCGCTCATCTGCGCCATGTTCATCCTGGGGACAAGCGCGGTGGTGGCATTTGTGCCCCAGGGAAAAATCGATTACATCGCCCCCATACCGCAAACATTGCGCATTGCGCTTGGGAATAGCGGGGTGGGCAATGTGGTGGCAATGGCGGCAATTGTTCTGCTTGAACTGCGGTTGCTGGGCGCCACCTGCATGCTCTTTAACGGGGCAGCGCGTCTGCCCATGGCCGTGGGGTGGGATGAGCTGCTGCCCGAATGGTTTACGAAGCTAGATAACCGGCATAAGACGCCCGTCAACTCCATTTTCTGCGTGGGAGCCATCGTGCTGGCCATGGTGGCACTGGCTTCACTGGGCGTTCACGCGCAGGAAACGTTTCAGCTTTTGACGAACGCGAGTATCACTCACTACGAGCTCACCTACCTGGCCATGTTTGCCGCGCCGGTGGCAGGCGCGCGCTGGCTGCGCCGCCAGATGCCATGGTGGCTCAAAACTGCGTGCGTCACTGGATTCGCCGCCACACTCTTCAGCCTTGGCATTTCGGTATTTCCATATATCCATGTGGCAAACCCCGCAGCCTATGCGGCCAAAATCGGCGGCGCCGTGGTGTTGAGCAATCTCGCCGCGACTGCCTATTTTCTCGCGCGCAGGAGTCGCACACCGTCCTAGAGCCTGCTTTTCCGGTACAGCACATGCCTCCTCAGCCTGTGCCCCTCCGGCAGCGAAGGATGGTCGAAATCGTCCCCCGCATCGTGCGTCATTCCGATCTTCTCCATCACGCGCCGCGACTTCAGGTTTCCCTCCGATGTGAATGAGACCAGCTCCTTCAAGCCCAGCTCCCCAAGCGCATAATTCGCAACCGTCTGCGCGCCCTCTGTCGCCAGACC
>JASHVU010000031.1 GCA_030044455.1 Acidobacteriaceae bacterium
CCGGGCACGCAGACCATGCCCACGCGCAACATTCGCGTCATCGGCGTGCCTCTCGATATGGGCGCCAGTCGCCGCGGCGTTGACATGGGGCCTTCGGCCATGCGCGTCGCCGGCCTTGAAGCCCGGCTCAAGGCGCTCGGCCATCGCGTTACCGACGCCGGCAACATTCGTGTTGAAGTGGCTGAAACCCGCGCCCACGGCAGCAGCAATGCCCGCTACCTGGCCGAAATTGCCGAGACCTGTACCCGCACCGCCGAGGCCGTGCTCGCCACGCTCGAAGAGGGCAAAACACCGCTGCTGCTGGGCGGCGACCACTCGCTGGCCGCCGGTTCGGTCTCCGGCGTCTCTCACTTCTATCGCCGCCGCGACCAGAAGATCGGCGTCCTCTGGATCGACGCCCACTCCGATATCAACACTCCTGATACCTCGCCCAGCGGCAACGTGCACGGCATGCCATTGGCAGCGCTGCTCGGCCTCGGCCCCGAGCCACTGTCGAACATCTTCGGCTACTCGCCCAAGATCACGCCTGAGAATGCGGTTCTGGTTGGCATTCGCAATGTGGACGCGGCCGAGCGCGCCAACATCCGCCGCGCCGGCATGACCCATGTCTACACCATGCGCGACATTGACGAGCGCGGCATGAGAGCGGTGATGGAAGAAGCTGTACAGGCTGCGGGACGCGGCGCTGCCGGCTACCACGTGTCTTTGGATTTGGATTGGATCGACCCCGAAGATGCGCCCGGCGTCGGCACTCCGGTGCGCGGCGGAGCTACCTACCGCGAAGCCCACCTGGCCATGGAGATTCTGGCCGACCACGACCGTTTGCTCAGTTTCGAAATGGTCGAGGTGAACCCTGTGATCGACGAACACAACCGCACGGCGGATTTGGCGGTCGAGCTGGCTTGTTCAGCGTTTGGGAAAAAGATACTGTAGCGTGCTTCGGGCGAGGAGGTTTCTCTGTCTGCAAGAAAATGGGGTTCCCCATCCTGGCGACGTCTTTGCTTTTGTCGCTAGGGTGGGACAGCACGAATCTAACCCCTCACCTGTCGGCATCTTCGCAAGCTCTACACTGAAGGAGAGCCGCGCACCCAAGCGGCAATAAGAAAATGTCCAAGAAACTCCGCGTAGGTGTACTGTTTGGCGGGCGCAGTGGCGAGCATGAGGTCTCGCTGCTCTCGGCCGCTTCCATACTCAAGGCAATCGACCGCGAGAAGTTCGATGTGACCCCCATTGGCATTACCAAGGAGGGCCGCTGGCTGGCCTCTGCCGATGCAAAAGGACTGCTGGAGGGAGATTCGAGCGCCGTTGCTCGCCGCTTGCGCGCCGGCGATCCTGAAACCACTCCCGGCGCCAAGCTGCTGCACGAAGGTATCCCCACGTTGATGGCGCCGGAGCCAAGTTCTTCCTCTGCGCTCGTCCGAAGGAAAGGCCCGTCCGGCCAGGACCTTGATGTGGTGTTTCCGGTTCTGCACGGCACCTTCGGCGAGGACGGAACCATTCAGGGACTTTTTGAGCTGGCCGGCATCGCGTACGTGGGTTCGGGAGTGCTCGGCTCCTCGGCCGGAATGGACAAGGACGTAATGAAGCGGCTTTTCGCCCAGGCCGGATTGCCCATCGTCAAGCATGTCACGCTGCTGCGCGCCGAGTGGGAAAAAACTCCGCGCAAAGCAGTCGCGCGCATCGAGGCCGCGCTCAAGTATCCGGTCTTCGTCAAGCCGGCGAATCTGGGCTCCTCGGTCGGCATCAGCAAGGCGCACAACCGCAAAGAACTCGGCCCCGCGCTCGCGCTGGCAGCAAAGTATGATCGCAAGATCGTCGTCGAGCGCGGAGTCGGCGGCACAAAAGCCCGCGCCCGCGAGTTCGAGGTCGCGGTACTCGGCAACGACTCGCCCCAGGCCAGCGTGGTGGGCGAGATCATTCCCGGCAAGGAATTCTACGACTACGAGGCCAAGTACCTGTCAGAAGGCTCGGTACCTGTGATCCCCGCCAAAATCACGCGCGCCGAATCAAGAAAAATACGCGAAATGGCCGTCGAGGCCTTCAAGGCTTGCGACCTCTCCGGCCTGGCGCGCGTCGACTTCCTCATGGAGCCCGGCGGCAAGCGCCGCATCTACATCAACGAGGTCAACACGCTGCCCGGATTCACCTCGATCAGCATGTACCCCAAACTGTGGGAGGCGACGGGCGTGAGTTACAAGGACCTGATCACCCGGCTCATCGAGCTGGCCCTCGAGCGCCACGCCGACAAGTCGCGCACCTCATACAGCTACGAGACAGGGAAGTAAAAGAACAGGAAGCAGGGAACAGAAGCCAGTGGCCAGTAGCCGATAGCCAGTAGCCGGAAGCCAGTAGCCGGAAGCGGACCTTGCCGCGAATCGATCCGACCGCGTGTCCTGTCTGCGGTTCCGCGAAATATAGATAGACTGAGCCACGGCCAATGAGGGAACCCCCTTCGTTCCCGTGGTGTCTAATGAGGAAGGGAAGCGAGATCCAGGGACTCGGTTGGCGTGTGTCAATAGCCTCAGTCCCTTCGTCCCTCAGTCCCTTAGTCCCTGTCTTGCGAAGGCGCCCATGACTCTTCTCGATGCACCGCAGTTTGACGTAGCCCGCGACAAGCGGCGCCGCCTTATTCTCTCGAGCGCTGCAAGCGCGCTCTTCGTGCTCTTTGTTACGTTCTGGCTGGTCTCCGGCCGCCCCATCGACTGGCCCTGGAACTGGTATACCCATTTCGCTGGACGCAGCGCGATGAACCACTTCCTTGCCGACGTCGAACAGAACAATCTTCAAAAAGCCTACGGAGTCTGGCTGCACGATCCCGACTGGCAGCAGCATCACAATGAGCTCAAGTTCTATACCTTCGACACCTTCCAGAAGGGTTGGGCTCCCGACAGCCAAAACAACGACTACGGTACCATCCGGTCGCACAAGATTGTTGCGGCGCGCGTCTACGGGAACGCATTATTGGCTGCGATCCTCATCAACGGCCGCAAGAGCGGCGCACTCAATCTGGAACACGATCCCAGGACGCATACGCTCCTGTTCCCGCCGCCAGACGTCGAGATCGACCCCGAGTCGTATTCGCACTGAGTGGTCGAGTTCAAACTCTCAGATCTCGTATCAGGGCATCGTTTCAGCGATGCCCTGATACGAAGCTCGACGGCTGGCTGATCGCTGCCCACTGACCACCGTGTTCTTTACCCCGTCGTCTCCATTGCGGCTTCGGTCCTCTTACTCATCTTGGCGGTGCGCTGAATCTTGTCCCAGTTGAATGGCTTGCCATCGATGGCGCGCTTCAGCGTCTTGGCCAGCACCAGCGAGAAGAGTTGCCGATACGCGAACCGCTGCAGCCAGATGTGGAAGAGCAGCCATCCGTCGCCCTTGTTAGCGGGGTGACGCCGCTCCAGGCTGAAGGCCACTGAGGAGGTGAGGAAATCGATGACCAGGAAGCCAAGGAAGTAGGTGACCAGCTTGAGGAAGCTGGCCGGCGATGCAGCTTCGGGGTGGTAATGGCGGTCGATCAGGAAGTTCACGATGCCCCACGCAAACAGCAGGTCGATAAACGGCGAAACCAGCGGCAGGAACATCTGGAAGATGAGAATGTTGGGCAGCGCAAAAAGCCCCATGGCCTTGTTGCGTACAAATGCGGCGCGATGTTTCCAGATGGCCTGCAGCGTACCAAACGACCAGCGGAAGCGCTGCCGCATCAGGCCTCTCGCGTTGATGGGCGCCTCGGTGAATGCCAGCGCGCGATCTTCGTAGTCCACGCGATATCCCTGCTCGAGCAGGTTCATGGTCAGGTCGGCATCCTCGGCGACGGTGTTGAGAGGGTACCCGCCCGCAGCTTTCACGGGCGCGGTCCTCCACGCGCCAATGGCGCCGGGAACCACGGTGACCACGTGCATCAGGTCGAGAGCGCGGCGCTCGAAGTTCTGGCTGGTGACATACTCAAGGGCCTGCCAGCTGGTCCAGAGATTCACGCGGTTGCCTACTTTGGCGTTGCCCGCCATCGCGCCGATCCGCGGATCTTCAAAGTGCGGCATGAGCTTTGATATCGCATCGGCGGCAATCACGGTATCCGCGTCGATGCCGATAAAGAAATCCTCGAGGATTCTGTCGAGAGCGTGGTTCAGCGCAGCGGCCTTGCCCGCATTGGGCTTGGTGAGCACTTGCACATGGCCGGCCTTGATTTCCTGGGCGTAGGCCTCGCAGGCTACTTCGGCGGTGCGGTCTGTCGACCCATCGTCGATCACGATGACGTGCAGGTTCTTGTAGTCGGAGTTCAGCACGGAGCGAATGGTGCGCACAATTACTGCCTCTTCATTGAATGCCGGGATGAGCACGGCAACGCGCGGATTGAAACCCGGCGACGAATGGTAAGGCCGGTGCAGGCGATCGACGATGGCGAACAAACCCACCAGGATGAGGCGCGCGCTCATCAGGACGTCGCCCACGAAGAAGACCATCACGATGAAGGCGCCGATCATGTCGAGAGCGGAAAACGCGATGGAGTCGGGAATGGCGCGCAGCCGCTGCCAGAAGTTCAGCGGTGGCATCACCTGGGCTGTTGTCTTGCCCATCAGCGCGCTCACCTGCACAATCTTGTAGCCGTGGGCGCGCAGCGCGTCAATCAACGGCCCGAGCGCGTTCACCGTCACCTGGCGGTTGCCGCCGCCGTCGTGCATCAGGATGATGGAGCCGCGGAACTGCGGCTTGACCTTCATGGTCTGTAACTGCGCCAGCACCGACTGGATGATCTCGGCCGTGGTCTTGCGCGGATGCTCGTTCCAGTCGTCGGTGTCGATCTTATTGCCGACGATGATGTATCCCTTTTGCTGAATGTAATAGGCCGGTGCGGCCTCGTCGTCGGTGTCAGGTTCTTCGTCAATGTCGTACGGCGGACGGAAGTAGAGCGGCTGCACGCCCAGCTTGCTTTCAAACAGGCGCTCGGTCATATTGATTTCAAGATCGAGCTGGCGCTGAGAGATTTCGCTGATGTCAGGATGGGTCCATGTGTGGCTGCCGATCTCGTTGCCTTCGCGAAAGATGCGCTGCATCAGACCCACATGCTGCACCGCCTCGGAGCCGATGACCATGAAAGTGCCCTTCACTCCCTTGGCCTTGAGGATATCGAGAATCTTCGGGGTCCAGGTGGGATCGGGACTGTCGTCGAACGATAGCGCAACCTCGTTGGCATGGTATCCGTACTGCTCCACCGTGTAGGTGCGCGGGTACACATCCATGTGCTCGTCGACGATCAGCTTTTTGCGCGGGTCGGGCTCATCGCTATCCACGGTAACGGTGCGCTTGCCGGGTTGCGGCAGCCCCGTGATGCGCATAATGTCGCCGTCGCCTTCCGTGTCAACATCGTGCCCCGGCGTTACCTCGCCCAGCGCGTGCAGCGCATCGGCGTTGCGGGGCATGTCCCACACATTCCACAATGAATTGTCTTCCTCGCCCAGCCGCCAGAGCGCGAAGGTCTGCACGCCCATCCAGCGGGCCGCGCGCAGCTCGTTCAGAATCGTTACGCCGTCAAGGAACCAGACCACGTGCTTTTGGTTATTGTCCTCGTCGATGTACTCAAAGTGCGGGTTCAGCGTGTCGTAATCGAGGTCCAGGTCGGCATCGGCGTCAGAAGCCTCCTGCCACGCCTCTGAAACTGAAAGGTCCTCAGTGTCAAGCACTACCGGCTTGGGGTGCTTGCGGTCTTTGGGATTCGGAATTGAAAGCGTCCAGTCATAGCCGTAATTGCCCACCGCGCAAATCAGCTTGTCGAGCGGCACGTCTTTCATGGCCCGCGTCAGGTTGGCGATGAACCAGCTCTGCGCCGCCACCGGCCCCGGATCGCTGGTCGTCTGGTGTTGGTCATAGTTCATCAGCACAATGCCGTTGCAGTTGGCTGCAATCAGCTTCAGGTCGCTATCGCTGGTAGCCGCGGCCACGTTCACATAAAGCGCTAAATTTCGTGCATGCATCTCGGCATACAGCGCCTGGATGAACGCGAGATAAGCCGGATCGGCTTCGTCAGAGAGACTTTCTATATCCAGCGAAAGTCCGCGATAGGTCGGGTACGTGGTGAGAAACTTGATGAGCTGAGCTCGCAGGCTGGCGCTCTTTTCGGGATCCATCAACACGTTGCCGACATCCGCGTCCCAGCTTTGCGTGTGCGGATTGTAGTTGTTGACGTGCGGAAAAACCTCAGTGTCGGCGCGTGCGGCCTGAATCACCTGCTTCACCCGGTTCCCGTAGTCGGGGTCGTGCACCGTGTTGCCCTCGATCACCGGGAACTCGCGCAGGTTGTCGCTGCTCATCATCATCAGCGTGCCGTCGGGTGCATCGATGTGCAGCCACTGCGGAAACAGCAGATCGATCTGGTGAACGTGCTCTTTAAGCGAGGAATAGCTGGCCGAATCGTCCTGCACGTAGTAGGCGGCCCGCAAGCCTTCGCCCGAGTTGAAGGGAATGTCGGACGGTTTTCGGTTGGTCTTGCGGCGCGAAGGACGCAGGTTGTGCACGCGCAGCATCGGCTGGCGGTCAGGCAGCGCACGGTAATTGTGTTTGGGGGTGGGGAGCAGCAGTTCGGGCAGCTCCTGGTTGCGCAGCACGTTGAATACAAAACCGACGATGACCAGGGTAATGAGCACGGCCCCGGCGTCAAGGACGCGCCGCAGCCGTTTCCAGCGCTTTCGTTCCGGGTCGTAAAAAATCTGGCGATCAGGCATCTTGGGAGAGTCTCACCCCGGGCGCGAACCGCCCTGAAGGTCAACGTAACTTAAGAATAACGAGTGCGGGTGGCTTCTATATAGGCCTTCCACCTAACTTCTTTAATCAAGGCCACGGGTGGTACGGGTTGCCCCATTCTTTCGGCGTTTTGTGCCGAAAGTGCGGGAATGCACGAACTTCGGGAGGGAGCAGAGGCCTTCAGGCCTCCGGGTTCGTGTACACAAAAACGTTGAATCTTCAGGCCCGGGTTTTCATTCTTAAGCAACCGCCCCATTGCCGTCGCCGGCCGCCTCATGCTGTTACAGTACGAATCGTATGAAAGCCGCTCCGACCAGTCAATTCGAACCACACACCCATTCGAGCCGGCTTCTTCGCATTTTGCTCGGCTACGGCCTGCCGCTCGCCTGCGGCCTGGCGTTGCGGCTCTGGGCGCTCAGGGTCTGCTTCGAGGTCGATTACGATTCCCTCGTTTACGGAGGCATCGCCAAGAATCTGCTTCTGCACGGCCGTTATGCGCTCAACGGCGCGGGCGGCGAGCTTTATCCCACCATCATCCGTCTCCCCGGCTATCCGCTCTTTCTTGCCTGCTGCTTCAAACTCTTCGGCATCGACAATTACTACGCGCCATGTCTCATTCAGATCGGGCTCGATCTTTTTGCCTGCCTTCTGCTCGCCGGCTTCGCGCGGCGCACTGCGCATCCGCAACTCCGCAACGGCGCAGCCATCGCCACTCTCTGGCTTGCGGCCTTGTGTCCCTTTACTGCCTCGTATGCGGCCATGCCGCTGACCGAGGCGCCAACCATCTTTTGCCTCGCGCTTGCCCTGTGGACCATGGCTCGCTTTCGCGAGCGGCCCGGTTGGAAACTCGCGCTCACCTTCGCGTTCGCGGTCATGTACGCGGCGCTTTTGCGCCCTGATGGAGCGCTCGCAGCGGTTGCCTTTGCGCCAATGCTGATCTTTGGAGTGCGGCAAACGCTCATTCAGCCGCGCAGGCTCATGCGCATGGCCGTCGTCTGTGCTCTCATCGCCATCGCGCCCTTCGTCGT
>JASHVU010000373.1 GCA_030044455.1 Acidobacteriaceae bacterium
CAGAAAATGTCATTCGATTTCAACGGTACGTGGTTGCGAAGATCCGCGTAGCCGATGGCCTCCCGATCTATCACTCGATCCCGATTGGCAACCAGGACGACCGCACCCGCGATCTCATGATTGTCTATGTACGGCTCGACTACCTTAGCCAATGGTCCCGTGTGGCCTTCGCCCGCCGTCGTATCGCTCTGCGCTAAGCAGAGCGCTGGTACGCCAAGACCCACAAGAAGCGCAGCAGCTCTCATGATTTGCGTGAATCTACGATGTCCGAGCGGCGCGCTTGCAATCAAACCATCCAAACGGCCAGCCTTCATCCATTCAATAATCATCATTTCCCGCTTCCGATATTCAAGTGCGCCCAACGCCAGGCGCGCCGTCAAGACTCGCTGAAGTCGATCAGTTTTGGAGCCGCGCGGAATCCTCTTGTCGTTACCGCGATGTAAACGAAACCGATAACAAACCAGAGGCCGCAGAATGTAATCAAGCAGCATCGCCCATCCGATGAGGAAACCGAGGTGAGGGCTCACGGTTCGGCCAACGTAGGTGTACGTAGATCCGCCCGAGGGATAAACGCTCGCCATCCTGTCATAGCTGAATGCCGTAATCATCATTGCGAACATGGCAACAAGAATCGTTGCGACGGTATGCCCGTTGGAGAGTTTCTGAGCAGCGCCGAGCAGCCGAATCGGGACGGCCGGCTGGATCAGAATGAGCCCGTAGAAGATCAGGTCCCAGAAAGTCAGGACTCTTTTCAGTTTCGGCGCCGCCTCAGTCAATCGAACTGCTTCAGTGATCATAGAGCTATTCAACTTGTGTTAACCGGGAACCACTATTCACCTTCACGGCTAGTAGATTGGTCTGAATCCGTTTTGAAGGAGCACGGCTTCCGCCGTGCCGTAAAACCGCAAGACAAACATGGGCTTTAGCCCCTGGGGGATGGTCCCCGGCCAATGACCCGCACATTGCGATTCATCACACACTGGCGCATTACGCCATCAGGAATCCACCGTTGACTTCAATCACCTGGCCCTGAATAAAGCTCGCCTGATCGCTACATAGAAACACAATCGTATCGGCAATCTCTTCCGCTGTTCCCAGCCGGCCGACAGGCGTCGCAGCCCGCACTCCGTCAAGCCCAGCAGGCGTGGAGAACGACTTGTGATAGTTCGTGTCCACCGTGCCCGGCGAAACGGCATTGACACGAATATTCAGCGGCGCGAATTCTTTCGTCAGCCCCTTCGTCATGGCCGAGACCGCGGCTTTCGCAGCCGAGTAAGCGAGGGCTCCCACCCCGCCTCCGAACCGCGCCGCCACTGACGACACGTTCACAATCACCCCGTGCTTGCGCTCAACCATGCCTCTCAGCACGGCCTGAGTCACAAAGAACGCACTGGTAAGGTTCACCATCATCACCCGTTCCCAAAGCTCTGGAGTAAAATCCAGCACCTTGGTTCGCGCAATCAGCGACCCTGCGTTGTTCACCAGAATGTCGATCGTTTTGCTTGCAGCGAATTTTGACAGCTTCTGGGTTCCTACTAACGACGTCAGGTCAGCCTGCACCAGCTCCGCTTCGCCACCGAGTGCCTGCACCTTCTTCAGTACGGCTTCAGCTTCTGCCCGCTTCGAGTTGTAATGAATGATGACATTGGCGCCCTCGCGCGCAAGCGCAATTGATGTGGCTTCGCCAATGCCGCTGCTCGCACCAGTCACGAGCGCCGTCAAGTTTTTGAATGAATGATCGCTTTTCATACCAGGATTGCAGTTGACTCCTTGAAAGAATTTGAATCGGGCTCAAGCCGACCCATAAAAAACCACAAAATCAAAACGCAAATGAGAGGAATGAGGCCGAACAGCCAGAAGACTGGCACATAGGAATAGCGCTCCACAAGCCACCCGGTCATCAAGGCGAAAACCATGCCGCCAAATCCCGATCCCATGCTCGCCAGTCCGTAAACTGAGGCCACGCTTCCCGCGGGAAACACATCGGCCGGCATCGCCAGCATGTTGGCTAGCGCCGCCGTATAGCCGGCCATGGCAATCGAGACCAGCGCGATCGATAACGCCGATCCGGGCACAAGTACCGCCGGAATCGCCAACGCCATCATGGCTGCGGCCACCGTTACTGCGGCCTTGCGCGCACCGCTCAAAGGAACCTTCAAGCTCAGAAATCCTTTCGCAATCATGCCGCCGCCCACGCTGCCCACGCCGGCGACAAAGAATGGAATCCAGGCATACCGGCCGATCGATGCCAGATCAAAGTGCCTTGCATGAAATAGATATTCGGGGAACCAGAAAGTGTAAAAGTACCAGACCGGATCGACGAAGATCTTCGAAATCGTAAACGTCCACACAAATCGCGATCTCAGCAATAAGCGCAGAGAGGGCGGCGCCGCCAGCACGACGGTGTCGGCTTTCAGTGCCGGTGAGCGATAGAACGCACTCCAGATGGCCAGCCAGATCAACCCCAGGCTGCCCACCGCAACAAAGGCCGAACGCCATCCGAATCGCAGTACAAGAGTGGCAATCACAGGCGGAGCAAGAATCGCGCCAATCGATGAGCCGCTGTTAAATACTCCCGAGGCAAGCGCGCGCTCCTCTGCGGGAAACCACTCAGCCACCACCTTCACGGCTCCCGGCCAATTGCCTGCCTCGCCCAGGCCCAGCAGAAAACGAAGAACCCCCAGTGACCATACTCCTCGGGCAAGAGCGTGCATCATCGCGCACAGTGACCACCACGCCACAAATAGTCCGTAGCCGAACTTCGTTCCTAGCCGGTCGATGAGCACTCCCGATGCGCCGTTCATGATGGTGTAGGCAAGCATGAATGCGAACAGCACCCGCGAATAGCCGACGCTGCTCATGTGAAATTGAATTTGCAGAATGGGAGCCGAGACAGACAGAGACTGACGGTCGAGATAGTTGATAAGAGTCGCAGAAAATGCGAGCGCGATCATCGCCCATCGCATTCTCGATGCTGTCGATGATCCCATAGCCAGTCCGCCTGAATAGTCTCAAATACGCTCACGTAAGCTTTGGTGATCTAAATCATTTCACCTGTCGATCTTGCCGTTTCAACAAATCCGGCCCAACTCTTTGCTGGAGGCGCGAAAGCCGGTGCTGCTGGCTGCAGCCGCAGGCAATACGATTTTGCGGTGCGGCGCACCTTCCTCTCTGAGAAAAGAGCCAATTAAA
>JASHVU010000374.1 GCA_030044455.1 Acidobacteriaceae bacterium
ACACCGCTGCCGGCCACGGGTTCGTGGGGACCGTCTGTGGCGGCGAGCATGGGCTGGCAGGGAACTCACACCAGTTTTGCAGCGAGTTACTCACAGGGAGTCACCGGAGGCGGCGGACTGCTGGGAGCCTATAACTCGAAAAGCGCCAGCGCCACTGCGCGCTGGCAGATGACGCGCGCTTGGACCGGTTCAGCCTCTGGAGCTTACTCAATTAACAAGACTATCGGCGGGGTTTTCAATTCCGAGGGTCAAAACGGCCATTCGACCTCGGAAAGCGCGACGCTGGATCACTCCATAGGGGAGCAACTCGACATCGCGTTTCATTACGATCACATCGACCAAAGTTTCAGCGGAATTGCCGTGATAGCGGCCAACCCAAACAGTGATCGCGAGACGATTTCGATCAGCTGGCATTTTCAGCGTCCATTAGGTAGATAATCGTGCCCGAAGATTTTGAAGAGAACGCAACGCAACCATTCGAGATAGGGCGCTATCTCGACATCGTTCGTCGCCGCCATTTGATCTTCTTGATATTGCTGCTGCTGGGATGGGCGGCGGTATGGGGATCAAGCTGGATTCTTCCTGCGCGGTACAAATCGAGCACGCTCATCCTGGTGGAAGAACCGTCGATGCCCAAGAACTATGTCGTCCCCAATGTGAGCGACAATCTGCAGGATAGGCTGCAAAGCATCACCCAGCAGATTCTGAGCCGAACACGCCTTCTTCTAATTATTGACAAGCTGCATCTTTACCAAGGCAAACATCAGCCATCGACCCCAGACGGACGGGTGGATAAGATGCGCAAGGACATCGGCGACATTGATCTGGTGAAGGACGAGAGGACCCAGGTTATCACCTCGTTCCGAATCAACTACACAGCCCCGGATCCCCACATCGCACAACAGGTGACCAGCGAACTGACCAACCTGTTTATCGATGAGAATCTCAAGGTTCAGCAGCAGGAGTCAGAAAATACCACGCAATTCATTGAGTCTCAACTGGAGGCTGCTCGCACCAGCCTGGCCGAACAGGATGCGAGGGTGCGGGCCTTCCAGGCGGCGCATGAAGGGGAGTTACCCACCGAGGAGCAAGCGAACCTGCAGGTACTGAGCGGACTGCAGTCACAACTGCAAAATGAACAAGACGCCTTGAATGCGGCAAAACAGCAGAGCGTTTATCATCAATCGCTGATCGAGCAATACCACGCGATGAATGGAACGCGCCGGACCGCGGTCACTGGAAATGCTTCGGGTCAGGAGGCTCCTACAGGCCTGGAAGCCATCGACAGGCAGCTCGACACGTTGAAGTCAAAGCTGCAGGATCTCAAGACCCGGTACACCGATCAATACCCCGAAGTTCAACAGGTAAAGGGTGAAATCGCCGAGACCGAGAAGGCAAGAGAGCAGCTAATTGCCAGCCTGAAGAAAAAGCCGGATGCGAAGGAACAAAACGCCAGCAACGAGGCGCAAGCGATCGAAGACCCGGCCCTGAACGCACCGCTCTTACAGCTCCAAAGCCAGCTAGAGGCCGATCAGCTCGAAATCTCGAATCGTCGAACAGCGATTGACGATCTCAAGTCGAGGATCAATCAATATCAGGCGCGGCTGAGTTCGGAACCTGTGGTTTCGCAACAGTTGGCGGACCTGTCGCGGGGCTATGAACAATCTCAGAAAAACTACAATGAACTTCTCGAAAAAGAACAAGACTCGCAAATGGCCACCAGCATGGAACAAATGCAACAGGGCGAGCGGTTCATGATTATCGATCCCCCGAGTTTGCCGCTGCGGCCCGATTTTCCCAATCGCCTGAAAATGTGTGAAGCGGGACTGGGTGCTGGATTTGCGCTTGGGCTGCTGGTTGTGGTGCTCCTGGAATTCCAGGACGACCGCTTGTACGGCGACCGGGAGATCCGAAAATTAATTACCGCACCGGTGATTGGCGAAATTCCTGAGATTCTCGAACCGTCAGATACACGGCGCCAAAAGCTTAGAATGGCGATGGGTTGGGCCATGGCCGCGCTGGTGTTCGTCACCATACTCTCCGGCTCGGCATTCAGTTATTTCCGTTCCTAGGACTCGCGTGACAATGTATAAATCATTCTTCCATCTCGTTCGCAATCCATTTAACCTGACTCCCGACCCATATTGCTTTGTGTCGACGAAGAGGCACAACGAGGCTCTGGCTGCGCTGTATTATGGAGTTCGCTGGCATAAGGGCTTTGTCGTAGTCACAGGAGAAGTGGGCACAGGAAAGACGCTTCTTTTGCGCTGCCTGCTGAGACTGCTGAAGGAAAGCAAGGACATTGCATACGCCTACGTGTTCAATGGCCGGCTCACGCCCACGGAGTTCCTGCAATACATTCTCTGCGATCTTGGCCTTCAGGCCGCCGGCAAGAACAAGAGTGAGCTGCTGCTCGAGCTTGGCCAGTTTCTGGTTTCCCGGGGTTCGAAGAAGCTCACTACTGTGCTGATCATCGATGAGGCCCATCTTCTCTCCGAAGACATTCTGGAGGAGATCCGCCTGCTCTCGAATCTGGAGACGGCCGACGACAAGCTGCTGCAGATCGTGTTGGTAGGGCAGCCGGAACTGGACGACAAACTCGATTCCCTGGGTTTGCGGCAGTTGAAACAGAGAATTGCGCTGCGTGCGCAACTGGCGCCGTTGGACGGCATTGAAACGAGCACGTACATTGAAAAGCGGCTGCAGATTGCCGGGGCAGACCTCCAGGGTGACCCGATATTTCCCGCGGAAGCAACGGCGGCCGTGTTCCTGCACTCGCATGGCCTGCCGCGGCTTATCAATACGATCTGCGAGAACGCTCTGATTGCGGCCTATGCCCGGCAGTGCCGTTCAGTAACTCCGGAAATTATCCAGGATGTCGCGAGGGAGTTCCGGCTGGATGTACCGCCGTCGCGAGACGATGATGGAACCGGGAAAAACAGTGAAAGCGATCTTCGCCTGGCCTCCAGCGCCGTACTCGACCTCTTCGCCAGCTTGCGGAAATCCGAGGAGAGCAGTTCAAGCTCAGAAGCTAAAGAGGCTGCAGAACAGGGTAAACATGAGTTACATATTTGACGCATTGCAGCGTTCGCAGGCAGAGCGCGCCAAAACAGCTGATCGAGGATCGCAGGCAGCCCTCGAGCTGCTGGAGCGCGCGGAGCGTCAGGCCTCAGCGCAGCGTAGCTCTGAGTCTCTGCGTGTGGAGCCGGCCGAGATCGGGATAGAGCATGAGATGCCGTTGTTCAGCGGCGAAGGCTTCGGGCCGCCCTCAACAGAGCCGAGTCTGAGTGCAATCACAGACGCACTGCAAGATGAGGAACGCAGAGAGATCTTCAGCCAATTCCAGACACTTGAAGTATCGCACCCCAAACACAGCCACCTTGTCTGTTTGAGCGATGGCGATCGCCCTGCAACAGAGGCATTTAATCTTGTGGGAGTGCGGCTGCGCAACTTGCGCCTGGAGCGCGAGATCAAAAGCTTGCTGATTACAAGCACAATTCCGAAGGAAGGCAAGAGCGTAGTGGCGGCCAATTTGGCCTGCACACTCGGCTCCGGAGAGAGGAAGAAGGTGTTGCTCGTGGACGGCGATGTGCGGCGCCCAACGCAACCCGAGATCTTCGGGCTCGCCCATGTTCCGGGGCTCTCAAATTACCTGATCGGCAAACGCAGTCTGACTGCCTGCATCTACCATCTTCCCCAAGCGGGCATTTGGATCCTGCCGGCGGGCGATAACCAGAGCGAGATCCGGGATTTGATTCAGTCCCCACAGCTGCCCGATTTGATGAGGACGGTGAACTCCTGGTTTGACTGGGTCGTCATCGATTCACCTCCGGTGTTGCCGCTGGCCGATACCAGCATATGGGCACGGGTGGCAGACGGAATTCTGCTCGTCACCCGCCAGGGGACAACCGGCAAGCGGAAACTGCAGAAGGGTCTGGAAGCTCTCGACCCCAGCAAGCTGATTGGCACAGTGTTGAACTCCTGGAAGGGCGCCAACGACAACTACGATTACTATTACGGCCACGCGACGAAGGCCCCAGGGAGCCCGGAAGCTGCCTAAGACTGATCCCGGGTTGGGGAGCACGCGCTTCTCGCCGATCCTATAGCTCCACAATCCACGCATCGACACAAGAATTGGCCTCACCCAACGGCCTGCAACTGGTTGGCAGGGCCCGTGATTACTGAGACGCGCCAGCGGCGCCTCGTCGTGGTCTCAATCATCTGAGTCGATCCACAAAATATCAATTAACGCTGCCGCAGCGGTCCATATCGGACTATTCGAGAGAGGAGTGACCCTTGACTCGTCAACGAGCGGAGAATGGCTTGCATCTGGAAGACCTTCTGTCTGGTTCACAGACCGCAGTTGCCAGGGACGTACTGAACGAAGAAGCCTTCCGGCGAATGATTGCCATCGAGCGCAAGAGGACGGAGCGAACCAATGAACCCTTCTTGCTGATGCTGCTCGAGTGCGTTGACCGCCAGAAGCCGGGAAAGTTCGCCAATGCTCTCGATAACCTGATGACAGTACTGCTGTCGACCACGAGGGAAACGGATGTGATCGGGTGGTACCGGCAACATCAGTCGATCGGGCTCCTGTTCACTGGGCTTGCGTCCGATTGCAAGAACACTTCACTCGGCACCATCCTGAGCCGAGTAAGTGCCGTATTGCAGGACAAGCTCACCTTTGAGCAGTTCAGCGAAATCTCGATCTCGCTCCACTTCTTCCCCGACGATTGGAATCAGAACGACTCAGGAGGCCCGAGCAATCGGGTGCTTTATCCGGATCTGCATGAAGTGGTGAAAGGTAAGCGCACGACGCAGAGTCTCAAGCGAGCCATTGACATCCTCGGCAGCGCACTCCTGATCGTTTTGTTTCTGCCTCTGCTTGTATTGATCGCGATTGCAGTGAAAGTCACATCGAAGGGGCCGGTGTTTTTCAAACAGCAGCGTGTGGGGCAACACGGCCGGCACTTCACGTTTTTGAAATTCCGATCCATGCGGGATCGCAACGATCACAGCGCTCACCGCGAGTACGTGAAAAAAATGATCGCCGGCAATGCGGAACGCATTTCGCTGAATGGAAGCGGTGAAGGTGTGTTCAAGCTGGTTGACGATCCAAGGATCACGCCGCTAGGACGGTTTCTGCGCAGAACCAGTCTGGATGAACTGCCGCAGTTCTTCAATGTGTTGATGGGAGATATGTCCCTGGTTGGACCGCGGCCGCCGATTCCCTATGAAGTTGCGGCATATCAAACCTGGCATCGGCGTCGGGTATTACAAGTGAAGCCGGGGATTACCGGGCTATGGCAAGTGACCGGGCGTAGCCGGGTGAGCTTCGATGACATGGTCCGCCTGGACCTGCAATATGCAAATTTCTGGTCTCTGCGGCTCGATTTCAAGATACTCATACGCACTCCGGCCGCAGTGATCAAAGGCGCCTATTAAGAGCCGCACGCCGTCGGAGGGCGGGATTGCCTTTAATCAATAGCAGTCTATTTCCATGGGTTGTTCTCAAGGCCGACCCGTCATGTTCGGTCATTGGGAAGGATGGTGAAACGAAGTGAATTTCGGAGTCATTGGTTACGGTTATTGGGGCCCTAATGTGGTGCGGAACCTC
Organism: Acidobacteriaceae bacterium; assembly: GCA_030044455.1. Lineage (GTDB taxonomy): Bacteria > Acidobacteriota > Terriglobia > Terriglobales > Acidobacteriaceae > Telmatobacter. The sequence goes on from JASHVU010000374.1 coordinate 5,618, forward strand.
GCCAGCCTGGACGATTCGCAGGTTGTTTCGATCGCAGAATTAAGTGAAAAAGCGCGGCACCGAGCGCAAAAGGCATATCCCGGCATTCACGTAACCGCAGATGCACAGGAGGTGATATCGTCTCCGGAAATCGACGCCATTGCCGTCATAACTCCTGTGTGGACGCATTATGAATTGGCAAAGGCAGCGCTCGAAAATGGCAAGCATGTATTCGTGGAGAAGCCATTTACCAGTACGGCCGATCAGGGAAAAAGGCTGATTGATCTGGCATTGAAAAAGAACCTGAAAATCATGGTGGACCACACCTTCCTCTTCACCGGCGCGGTGAAGAAGATTGCTCAGCTGGTGAAGGAAGGAACGCTTGGCAGGCTCTATTACTACGACTCAACGCGCGTCAATCTGGGGCTCTTTCAGCACGACATCAATGTTCTGTGGGACCTGGCACCGCACGATCTGTCGATCATGGATCATCTGCTTGATGCCACGCCGGAAGCGATTGTGGCGACGGGGCAGAACCACCTGAACTGCCACGAGGATGTGGCCTTTATTACCCTTTACTTCCCGGATAATGTGATTGCACACGTCAACGTGAACTGGCTGTCTCCCGTAAAAGTGCGAACCACGCTCATCGGCGGAGAAAAGCGGATGCTGGTGTGGAACGACCTGGAAGCAGACGAGAAACTCCGGGTCTACGATAAAGGCGTAAAGATGAACAGCCGCGAGGGCGTTTATGAACTGCTCGTAAGTTATCGGTCAGGCGATATGTGGGCTCCGCAGCTGGAGCAGGTTGAGGCCTTACGCCAGGAGCTGAGTTATTTTGTCGAGTGCGTGTCAAACGGGCAGGATCCGCATAACGATGGCTGCGCCGGATTGCGCGTCGTGAAGATGCTGGAGGCTGCAACAGAATCGCTGAAGAATAAAGGAGCGCTCGTCAGCCTGTGAACACCTGGAATTGCATCGCCGACGATGTGAAACTAGGCACGAACGTAAAACTTTCGCGCTTCATTAACCTGTATGGATGCGAGATCGGCGACGAAACCAAGATAGGCGCCTTCGTAGAGATCCAGAAGAATGCCCGCATCGGCAAAATGTGCAAAATCTCGAGCCACACTTTCATTTGTGAAGGCGTGGTCATTGAGGAGTATGTTTTCATCGGCCACGGAGTGACCTTCACGAACGACACGTACCCGCGCGCCACTACTGGCGCTGGAACTCTCCAAACAGAGGCGGATTGGAAAGTCGAACCAACTGTAGTTCGAAAAGGGGCGTCGATCGGTTCAGGCGCCACACTTCTCAGCGGTATCAGCGTCGGTGAAAGCGCAATTGTGGGCGCCGGCAGCGTAGTCACCAAAAATGTTCCACCCAACGCAATCGTGGCCGGAAATCCGGCCAAGATCCTGCGCTATATCCAGCCAAGTTCGGAGGATCCAAATGTCCCTAGCAAATAACGTCCCTTTCCTCGATCTCGTTACACCGCATTTAGAATTGGAGAAGGAGCTTACAGAAGTATTCCGCAAGGCGCTGCATTCGGCTGGATTCATTGGCGGCGCGATGGTCGAAGAGTTCGAAGCGTCCTTTGCAGAATTTTGCGGAGTTGACCATGCCGTCGCTGTCAGCAGCGGAACAGACGCATTGCGCTTCGCTCTAGTCGCGTGCGGGATTCTGCGCGGCGATGTGGTCGTGACCGTGCCGCACACCTTCATCGCCACCACTGAAGCTATCTCTCAAGCTGGCGCCTTGCCGGAGTTCGTCGATATCGACGAACGGACCTATAACATGTCCGTCGACAGGCTGCGGGATTATCTGGAAGAGCAGTGCATGCGAAACGAGTCCGGAGCGCTGATCAGCATGCGCAGCAATCGGCGCGTAACCGCGGTCGTGCCTGTGCACCTTTACGGACAGATGGC
>JASHVU010000375.1 GCA_030044455.1 Acidobacteriaceae bacterium
ACCTCCTGAGCGGTTGATGCTGACGTTGGTGCGGTTCAAGAAACTGAAAACTTGCCAGATGCAGACGAGCGAAAGATTCGCCGCCGGCGGCCGAAGTTCACGGGCGAAGATCGAAGGCCGGGTGCAGAGAGCCATCCATGTAAAACGGAACGGAAGTGTGTTCATGAACGATGCGCCACTTGTGGTTCTGTTTGTGCAGGCATACGGTTTCGCGCATCCAGAAATTGACCTTGCCCTCGGGGCCTTTCTTGGTACCGGAAAGGCGAAGGAAGCCGTGGGCAAATGCGTAATCGCCGCTCACGGTCACTTTGAATTCGCGCGGCTCGAGCTCGAGCGGGGTCGACCAGGAGTCGAACCAGGCCTGCTTCTCTGCCGGATCGACGCCGTGATGCATGAGAGGCGGCGCGAGGTTAAAAACTGCCGCATCGGTGCTAAAGGCGGAAATGAATTTGTGTGGATCTTTGGTGAAGAGTGCTTCTCGCATCGTGTCGATGACGGCGAGGATTGCGGCCTCGCCGATAGGAGCGTGCGCCGCGACAGTTGCAGTAGACATGATGACCTCTTTGGGATGAGATTGATGGAACGACAGACGGCCGTCAGCGAGTTGGGAACAGGATCTCGGTAATCGATTGATCCTGAGGGGTGGTGCGCGGATCGGTCACGTAGTTCTCGATGTTGAAGCCGTCGCGGATTGGAACTTGTTTTTCTGCGACAAGCTGGAACGCTCGGCTGGTGGCTTCAGGCAGTTGGCTATAGGGTCCGGTCAGAACGAATCGTGTGTATTTGCCTCCGGGAACCACTTCATAGCTGAGGCCATCCGGGATGGTTGCCGGACGATCGGCCAGAATGTATCCGGCGCGGTAGATATCCGGTCCGCATTGGTAAAGCGCGCAAGCGCCGACAATCTGGCCGATTGCGCCGATCGCAGGGGCGAACTTCTCAACGGACTGCCATGTTCCGGCCGCGATGGTAGGAATGTTGCCGCTCCTTTCGATGAAGAGGTAGTGCATTGCTGGCCGGGTGACGGCCTCCGGCTCAGTAGTGAGGTTTATGGTCGACGTCATTTGAGTCTCCTATGCAGCGTTGGGCTGCGCGGTTAGAGGTTGGGTGCGGGCCGGGCAAAGAGCAGCTCGATGTAACGGTGAAGGTGATCGAGGCAATCGGCCGCTACTTGCGGGCCGTGCTGCGCTTTGGCCAAGATGAAACTTCCCTGGATGACGGCCTGGGTGTAGAGTGCGAGACTCACCGCGGTCCACTGTCCGTGCACCGGGTACCTCTCCATTACCTGGGCCACCATTTCTTCAACGATTCGTGCATGCGACATGATGAATCGGTCACAGGCCTCGCCAATAGCAGGGTGAGTTTCGTAGGTTTCCTGGACCATTGTGCCTAACAGGCATGTGTACTCTGGCAGCTTGCCGAGCAGGAGCGATTTGCGAAAGTCGACGTAGCCGAGCAGTTGATCAAGAGGATCCGAGTGTTGGTGGTAGGGCGCGGAGGCAAAGAGGCGGCCGGCCATATCGGAGAAATACTGAGCGGCGGCGAGGGCCAATTCCTCCTTGCTTTTGAAGTGGTGAAAAAAGCTGCCCTTGGTGAGTCCGGCGGCCGTGCAAATGTCTTCAACGCGAGTGGCTGAGTAGCCACGGGCGCGAATGACGTAGAGAGCGGCGTCGAGGAGCTTGGTCTTCGATTCGTGCTGGATGTCGGTGAGCATCATGCGTACCAACCAGTTGGTATGGATAATACCGACTAGCCGGTATGTTGTCAAGTATATTTTTTCGGAATGTGCGCAGCTGCTCCTTTTTCGTTCCATGTCGCTTTCGATTCAATGCACTGGCGATGTTCTCCCGCCTGCCTGGTCCTGGCATTCCTTCGTGCCCTGGTCGGACGCGGTTCACACCTTGGAGACCGATGAGGGCACATGCAGCTTGGCCGGAGCAAGCGCAACAAGGACGACCCAGATCACAAGGAGAACACCCACGCCAATCATCTCTCCAGGCTCAATCAACTTGAGCCACGCCTGTGTGCCCATCACTGCTGCATGCGCAAAGCTGGACCATGCCGTAAAGGCAATCAGGCTGCGATGCGCGGGAGGGTTGCGTACCGCCAGCAGCAGGAAAACGCCAAGCGTGACATAAAGACTCAACATCATGGAAAGTGCGGGCTCCTGGCGCGCGAAGACAATCAACGGATAGGTCAAGGCAACGAAGAGTAATCCCACCACTGCGATCACGATCTTCAAGGTTACTTCCCGAGACATGGCCATCCTCCCGAATTCAATGCTGGACTGTACGATTTCGAACTCGGGCAAGTTCCGCTCGTTTCAGCTCTCATGCCGAATGGTGTAACGGGGCGAAGCCGGGTCGCGAGAACACGCGGCGGATTGGAGGACGGGTTTCGGTGCGAAGCAACCTAGAGAAATTGCACCGGGCTGCATGGTCGCCCGAAAACAGCATCACCTAGCCGCCTACGCCGGGGTCAGCCGTTCCAGCGGCGGCAGCTTCGCCAGGTACCGGTTGCTGAATTCGGTTGCGTAGTGATCCAGCAGTTCCTCCACACGTTTGGCGTTCGGTGAGCGAACGATGAGTCCGGCGTGGTGATGCTTCTTTACACGCACTACGATCTCGGGATCGTTGAACTCGGAGGTGTCGGGTTCGGCGGTCTGCGCCAGGCATAAAACGCTGCCGGCGTAGTTCTGTGAGGCTTGCGGCAGTGAATATGGCTGGCCGCGGAGATTGGCAACCTCAATCATTGCCCATTCGTGCCACAGGTTGATGCCAGTTCCCACGTCGACCAGGTCGGCAATAAAGGCGCCTCCGACACGGGCGGCGATCTCAAGAAAATAGTAGCGCCCGTCGGCGTGGGCGCGGATGTATTCGGCGTGGGTGACTCCACGAACCATGCCGAGAGAGGGCGCGAGTTGCGAGTTGAGTTTTGTCAGTTGCTGCCAGTCCAGGCTGGCGCGATCGACCGTGCGGGTGGTGAATACGCCGCCTTCGTGCATCAGCTGCATGGGCGGGCGGCCGTACTTGTGCACGGCTGAGAACACGGCCTGGCGCTCGCTGACGATGGAGTCGACATGGAAGATGTCGCCGGGCACAAACTGCTCGAGGAGGTAGCGGCTCTGATCGTCTCCCAGGTCGTCGAGGGCGCGCCAAAGCTGTTCCGGGTCCTGGATTATGCGGATGCCAACGGCGGAGGCTTCAGTTCGCGGCTTCAAAAGCCATGGCGGAGAGAGGCGGGCCATGTAATCGCGAAGGTCGTCGTAATTTAGAACCCGGCAAAACTCAGGCACCAGAAATCCGTACTCTCTGGCACAGGTCCTCATGGCGAGCTTGTCGCGATAGTATGCCGCCGTGGTGATGCCCATGCCCGGAACGCGCATGTGCTCGCGAATCTGAGCCGCGGTTTCGAGATCGAATTCGTCGAGAGCGATGACGCGATCGAAGCGGCGGCCGCGGGCCATCCAGGAAACGGTGTTCAGGATCTGGTCGCGGGTCAGGCCCGGGGGCATGGTCGTGAGGTCTTCAATCGCATCACGGGGCCAGTCAGCGTCGCGGAGCTTATCGAGGGTGAGAAGCGTGCACCTGACACCCAACTCGGCACACTTTTTGAGAAAGTCGCTTCCCTTCTCGTAACTCGCCAGGCACAGAAACCGCTCGGTGTGTTCCGGCATTGCTCCTCCGTCTGATATGCTTTCGCAGATTCCACTGAATCCGCGCGAATTGGCCTTGCGCCAACGGTTCGGACACTTGAAATCGGGCAGCTAACACCCCGATTGAAGATAGTTCTACCATAGAGCCTTCAGTTAGCATTGACATCGGCGCGGACGCAGGCGTCCTACGGCGTTTTAGGAAATGGTGAAATGTCACTCAAGGTTGTTCAGGGTCAGCGCTCCTTGGGGTCGCGCTGACTTTGTGGCGTCGGTTTCTCCCTACGGTATTTCCGAAAACGGTTTTAAACGCGTGCGAAAGAAGAGGCATGCTTTCAGCAAAGGTAATTATCGAATTGCAGGACGAACTGACCTGGCAATGGCATCAGGGGGGCGGGGCCGCGCCTGAAGTTGCCGAGCCAGAAACAGCAGACGCTTGGCTGAAGGCGGTTGCCAGGCAGCACCGCGCAAACTTCGATTTGTGGCACATCGAGGACGAAGCGCGAAGGCCTGATGCGACGGACGCGAAGATCGCCGATGTGAAACGCGGGATCGACCGCACCAATCAGCGGCGCAACGACCTTGCCGAGGAACTGGATCGTAAACTGCTGGGATGGCTTGAGCCGCGGGGTCTGCCTGACTGCACCGCTCCGCTCAACTCCGAGTCGCCCGGCCTCATGATTGACCGGCTATCTATTCTGGCACTGAAAATCTATCACTCTCGGGAAGAAGTGGAACGAAAGGACGCACCATCCCGCCACGCGGAGCTGAATCGCGGGAGGCTTGGGATTCTCGAAGAACAGCGTCGCGACCTGGCAAATTGCCTTGACGCTCTCTGGAACGACACGCTCGGCGGAAGGCGCCGCTTCAAGCTGTACCGCCAATTGAAGATGTATAACGATCCCGAGTTGAATCCAGCCATCTACGGCAAGAATCGGGGATGACTGGGAGGGGGAACTGCGGGTTTCAGCGGCAGCCCATTGACGGATGGCGGGGTTATGCGTATAAAGATGGCTCAAGCCGCATTTCCTTTGAACGATTGTTTGCTGGATGAAACCGGTAGATGAAGGCGCAACTGGAGTGCGCGCGTGACATAAACCATGACGCAAGAGGCGAAATCCGCGGCATCGAGCCGCAAGCATCATTCACCCTCGGCCAAATCCGACGGTCGTGCAGCCGCGGTAGTTCAGCACTACCAGGCTGCGGTTCAGTTGCTTCAACAGGGCAAGTTTGAAAAAGCGCTGGCAGCTTTGGAGAAATTGCTCCCCGATGCGCCGGACGAGATCAAAGAACGCTGCCGCATGTATATTGCCACCTGCCAAAAACAGTTGGAAAAGCCAAGCCTGGTCTTCGACACGCCGGAGGAGCAATACGACTTTGCGGTGTCGCAGTTGAATACCGGGTTCTATGAGACAGCGCGCGAGCAGTTCAACCTGATCCTTGCCAACTATCCCGGCGCGGATTACGCATTTTATGGATTGGCGGTGCTGGATTCCATCACGGGGCGCGCCCAGGACTGCTTGAACAACCTTGCCCGAGCCATCGAATTGAACGCGAAAAACCGCTTGCAGGCGCGCGTGGATAACGACTTTCAAAGCATGGTGGACGATCCTCGCTTTACCGAACTGCTGTATCCTGAGATTCCATAGAGCCTTTTTGTTTTCGCAGGCGCAGGCTCCCGGATCGCCGCAAATTTTGACCGCTTTGAATTCCGCATTCTTGGCACAAGACGAGATCTCGCAAACCGTGACCGGGGATCCCAACCCGACGGTCGGCTTACACCCATTGCGCGTGGTGGCAATGGGCGGAGGTACAGGCCTCTCGACCCTTTTGCGGGGACTGCGCCGGCACGTAGCAGCTGCCGGGCAAAGCGTGGGTGAATCCCCTGCCATCTCAGACCTGGCCGCCGTCGTGACGGTTACCGATGACGGGGGATCGTCGGGTCGGCTTCGCCAGGATTTCAATATGCTTCCACCGGGCGACCTGCGCAACTGCATGGTCGCGTTGAGCGAAGAAGAAGACCTGCTCACCCGTCTCTTCACCCACCGCTTCCGCAGCGGCGACGCGCTCAAAGGCCACAACTTCGGCAACTTATTCGTCGCTGCGCTTACTGAGATCACCGGCGATTTTGCGCAGGCTGTGCAGTTGTCATCGAAGATTCTGGCCACCAGGGGGCGAATCTACCCCGCAACCACGGCCAATACCACGCTGGTGGCACAGGTTGACGATGGCGAGCTGGTACGGGGTGAAACCAATATCACAGCCAGCCGCAAGCGGATTATTGAGCTTACGCTCGATCCACCCAACCCTTCGCCGCTGCCAGAGACGCTTGAAGCCATTGAACGCGCCGACTTGATCACGGTGGGACCGGGGTCACTTTACACTTCGCTGATTACCAACCTGCTGGTGGATGGAATCCCCACCGCGCTGGCCAGCGCACGGGGATTGCGGATATACATTTGCAACCTGATGACGCAAGCCAACGAGAGCCTGGGCCTCGCAGCCTCAGAACATATCGAGCGCATCTATGAACACACCCGCGCGCCGATCTTCGATTGTGCGCTCGTCAATATAGCTCCCTTCTCGAGCGAGACGCTGGCCCGGTATGCTGCTGAGGGGGCAACGCCGATAGTGCCCGACGTCGAACGTATCGAAACGCTGGGGGTTAAGTGCATTACCGGCAACTTTGCCAGCGAAGAAGCCGTGGTTCGCCATCATCCGGCGCGTGTGGCAAACATGCTGCTTGCGCTGGGCCAGCGGCATTCGACTCGCTCAGCCCCTGGAGACGAAAGCTGAACCGTTTCTGTCAGATCGATGGCTTGATGCTTTGCAACTCCCTCGTTTCAGAAAATTTCACTTCCAAGACTCACACGGAACCTGTAAATTCCTCCCACAGGCGTATAGGAATCTGCGGGTAAGCGCTCGGGGATCTCTCCCAAGGAGGATTTATGACTATCGGTCGAGTCGGGTTAAGGGTTTGCTGTTGCCTTCTTGCATTGGCAACGGTTGCGCAGGGCCAGATGAAGCAGAAGCCTGGTCTCTATGATGTGACCGTGCAGTTGGACATGGGCATGGCGGGTGCACCACCGATGCCTCCGCGCACCTCGCAGGTGTGTGTGACGCAAGCCATGATCGATAAGTATGGCGGCGGCTACAGCAACCCACAGGCGGGGTGTCAGACGTCAAATGTGTCGGTAACGCTGACCGGCATGACCGCGACTGTGACCTGCACGGGAAGAATGAATATGACCGGAAAGGTTCAGAGCACCTTTGTGGATGCCAACACCGTGAAAACCAAGGTGCAGATGACTATGACGACTCCGAATGGCCAGACCATGAATACGACCATGGACTCTACGTACGTCTACAAGGGCCCTGACTGCGGCAGTGTGAAGCCGCCGCCATTGCCGGCGAGCAACTAGAGCCTGTTATGAACTTTCGCGCAGGTGTCGCCGGGAGCCAATTTTGCCCAAATCGAGAAGCGTTGAGCGACGCATACCGGGTGTCTTCTAGCGACGAGCGACGACGAAATCGGGAAAATTGGCCCCAGCCCGAAGGGTTGCGGCGCAAATCGCGCGATACTTCGTTATCGTCCTCGCCTTGGAATGGCCAAAGTCTTCGTCCTCGGCCTCCGGGGCCCGCATCGACAGGTCTTCGTCGATGGGGTGGGCCTCGTCTGGCGCGATTTTCGCTCGCAACGACGACTGCGGGAAAGTTAATAACAGGCTCTAGAATTCTGCCAGAGGCAGAATGCCGTTCAGAGTCGGCGCAAGGATTGCAGTGAGCCAGCAGCAGCCGCGCGGGCGAGGTGTGGCCGTTCTTGCCTGTCTGATGCTGCCGGCTGGAACGGTTTTTCT
>JASHVU010000376.1 GCA_030044455.1 Acidobacteriaceae bacterium
ATTGGGGTTTGGTTTTCAAACTGGATGGTTTTTGTGCCGGCTGCGGCCGCCGTTGCCGCGCTCTCAGTTTTCATTTTCATCGTCCATCGTCAGAGCCTGGTTCCGCAGCAACAGGCGCAGATGACGCCTGCGCCCGCCCCGGTGGCGCCTCAACAAATCGAGTCCGGTCCGCCGGCACAAACAAGAGCTGCAACTGCCGAGCCACGAGCGGTCGTCGCAGCGCCTCGGCCGCCAACTGCACCCGACGATCAGAGGAAGGTGGCGATTGCGCCAGCGGGCTTGGCCGGGTTAGCAGGTTCGGCCGAAACAATCCAACCCACTTCAAATCAGCACGCCGCTGGGCAAACCGTCGCCACTGGTAGCCAGTCGGTTCAATCGATACCTTCGCAAAGCGCGTCCAACTCCTTTATGCCTGCAGCGAACAACGCTGCTATCAGCCAGAATCAACCTTCGCAGCAGGCGGGCGCGCCCCAGAGCGTCTTCCATGGCGGAGCGATCGGCGGAACGGTTCAGTCGCAAAACACCTATAAACAGGCAGAAGCGAATTCGCAGAACCGGGAGCAAGAAAGCGGCGTGCAGCAGACGGCGTCGCAGAGTGTGCAGCTTCAAGCCGAGGCTCCGGCTCCAGCCACAATTGACTCAGCCCAATTAAGCACGATGATCGCCGGCCGGGCCACTTCAAACCTCGGCTTCGTGCAGCAGCCTCTGCCCAGCCGCTTCGCGGTTCTGTCAGCGGCCGCGCGAGGGCCAGTTGTGCTGGCCATTGACACTCATCACGCGGTGTTTGTGAGCAACGATTCAGGCCAGCATTGGAAGACGGTTCGGGCAGTTTGGAAGGGCCGGGCGGTGATGGTGGCAGCCGCCGCTCCGGTCAAGACACTAGCGCTTCAGGAATCGTCCGCGGGCATGGGAGTTATCTCTGGCCCGGGCCGCGGTGCATCGGCCGCAAAAATGGGAGGGACGGTGCTCACTGGCACGGTCACCGACCCATCCGGCGTCGTGGTGGCGGGAGCAACCATCACAGTCACCGACCCGGAGAGTCACCTTGCGCAAACTACTACCACCGACGCGAACGGCCGCTATATTGTCACGGCCCTCGGCCCGGGCAGCTATAACGTCGACGCGTCAGCGCCGGGTTTCATGAGCACCCACTTGAGCGGAGTTGCGGTAACAGCTCAAAAGGGAAATATTGCGAACTTCCTTTTGAGTGTGGGAGCAGCGAGTGAGACGGTGACCGTCGAGGCGTCAGGGGCTTCGGACGAACTTAAGGCTGCTCGAAAGGTGAAAGCTCCAATGGACAGAGCAAGACAAGCACCCGCTGCGCTTTTTGAGATTGTTACCGATAAAGGTGTTCACTGGACGAGCGCGGACGGAATTACCTGGCAGAGAAAATAGGAAGACTGGGAGCCGGTCTCGTGTCCTACTGTATGCCTCCCGCCGATGCTTGTGTCGTCGCCGGTGGCGGAGCCGAAGGCTCCGACGGCTGCAGCAGCCTGTATCCATCACGAGTGCGAATGTGGTATCTCTGCATGTCCTTGCCTGTGAGTTTGACCTGGATGTTGCGCCAGCCGTGGTTTTCGTTGGGCTGAGGATAGTAGCTGATGGTGTACAGGTGGCCCAGGTCTTCGCGAATTGAAGTGAAGGCCTTTTGCTCGTCGCGCCAGTTGCCGGCAAAATAGGCCTTGCCGCCGGTGGTCTTGCTCATGCGCGCAAAGGCCGCTGATGATACCGGATCCTCCTGTGCCTGGCGCGTGCTGATGATATAGATAATGGTTCCGGTCGACTCCGCAAGGTCGGCCACATCTTCAGGGGGAACGGAGCTGGCGTTGTCGGGGCCATTGGAGAATACGACGATCGCCTTACGTCCTTTCAGCTGGGCCGCATCTTCAACCGTCATCAAGAGCGAGTTGTAAAGCGCGGCATCGTCGCCTGCCACGGTGCTGCGCACGCCATTCTCGATGTTGTACCGGTCGCCCGTGAGCGTTGCGGCACGCGAAAGGTTTCTGCTGTAGGAGTAGAACGCCACCTTGGTGGCATCATCCAGCGAGCGCACGAAGTCGGTAATCGCATCCTGCGCAAATACAAAGCCACGATACATATAGTTGCTGGTATCGAAGAGAATAAAAACGCTCGAGCCCGCGATCTTTCCCAGTTCCGTGCCGGCTGCGCTTTCGGTGCTCTTCGTTTCAGGTGGTGCGCCTGCTTCGGGATCAGCTACGCGAACCACCTGGTTTCCCTCTTCGAATGTGGCAATTTTCTCGGGAATCTTGTCTTCGCTGATTGCAAAGTCCTCAGGGCGGAGACCGGAAATGTAATTCCCCGCGTGGTCGGTCACGGCCACGTTCAGCTGTACCAGCACCACGTTGACTCTGAGGTTCGATGCATCGTTTTGCGCGGCGGGCCGCGGCTCCGCTCCCACCAACAATAGCAGCGCCGTAAGGATTCCCATGGCGGCGTTGATTCCACATTTCGTCATCATCCCGAGTCCTACTCCCATTTACCGCGTTCCGAGCGTGTCATTAACTTTGCCACGCGCCAAAGTGAATGGCAAGTTCTACTGCCCTGAAACTGCGCCGACAGCCGCTACTCCGATTTTGCCCTGTTGGAACTCCACCCCCGTTTGTCTCATGGCGCGCAGAATCGCCGGCCAGTCATCAACGTTGGTTGCAAAGATCCTGGTAACCATTTGCCGGGTCAACTCGGGAACCAGAAGGTTAAGCATCACCGGAGAGTAGCCCTTGTCATCTGCCAGGCGCGCCCAGTAAAGATTCGATGACTCCCATGATTCGCCGAAAAGCCTGTTTGTGTAGCCGCCTGAGACCGGAAACACTCCGGTCTCAACCAGCGAGGGGGCGTCGCTCTGTTCCATGGCAGGATGAGGGACACCGAAATCTGCCGAGATGCGCTCGGGATCGGCGGCCTGCGGATCCTTGTGGGCCAGCTCATCCAGTTCTCTCAGCGCCTTCGTCCGATTGCCGTCCTGCGACGGATATTCTCTGCGGTAATTGGCGGCCAGGTAGAAGGAGTCTGAGGGTGCGATCTCCATAGCCCACGCCTGTGTTCCCCCCGGCTCGCTGAGCGCCGAATCTATCCTGGCCAGGCGTCCGGCCGACATATACCTTGCAAAAATGCCGATCAACTCTTCGCGCAATGGAGGGTTTTGTTCTGCGGCGTCCAGCAGTTCTTCGCCGGCGTGCTGATAGAGCGCTGCGGCGTGCAGTTCATCGCTGCTTACGTCCCACCAGCGCGGCACCACGCCACTGACCAGCAACTGCGGCGCGGTCTCTCTCCACACCAGCGCCTGCACGTTGACCGGCGCAATAAAATCCTCCTCCATCTGGGCCAGCGCATAGGGCAGCTCGGCAAGCGATCCCATCAGGTAAGCGCCGCCGCCGGCCGTTACACCGATGCCTACCAGCTCAGGCGCGCCCCAGATGCGCTGCACGCCGAGCACTGAAAAGGTTGAGAAATCGTGGGAGCGCACAAAGAGCGGATTGTTATGCAGCACCTGCGCGCCGGGCGGCTCATAGTAGGCGTAGTTCAGGCCCACCAGCGTATCGCGCAGGAAGGGTGTCAGTTTGCCCCGCGCCGCTTCAAGCTGTGCCGGTGTTCCAGGGTTGCTGATCACGGCCTTCAGATCGGTGCGTACCTGCAGTTCGGCGTGCCGGCTGGTGTAAATCGCCGGCGACCACGAGGCTTTTTCGCTGCCCGTAAAAATCGGTCGCGGCAGCTCAAACTCGCGCAGGTTCCCGGCCAGCTCCAGCAGATTATCCTGCGGCTTGCTTCCGTGAGCCAATGCCTTCAGTCCGTCATAAAGGCCGTACAGTGTATCGAGCGACGCCAGCCGCTGATCTTCGAGCACCGACCGCATTCTGCGCGCCAGCTCTTCGTGCACTCGCTGACCTTGCGGGGTAGTCTGAGCCGGACCCGCAAGCAGGTCCACAATCTCATCCTGTGTTGAGTCGGCCTTTCCTCCCGCCGCCACAATCACCGCGTTGAGCGAGGAGCGTGCCGCGTCAAAGAGCTGCTGCCCGGTTCCGAGTGTGGTGAATGGCTGGAGCGCACTCTGCCACGATTGCTCAAGGTTCGGCTTCGCAATCTGCTCCTGCCTGGCAAGGATCTCCCAAATTCCAATATCGGCCTGAATCGCGCCCAGGGCATTGGAGCGGAAGCTGACATTGGGCAACTTGTCGATAGCGTCGGCGACAGTGATGAACTGTTTGATTGATTTGTCTGAGAGCTCGGGGAACTCGACAAAGACAGGGTACCAGTTGGCGTAACGCGCAAACCGGTCGGCCAGTAGCTGCGCCGTTTCTTCTGAGATCCCGGGATCCGGCGCCCGCCTCTCATTGATCGCGCTGAGCATCAGGTAGATCTGCAGCGGACCAGAATCAGTCTCCACGTTTGAGAAAGCCACCATATCTTCAAGCAGCCGATCGGGATTCTCGACGCCGTGCGCGCGCCTCGCCCATTCGTGGTGGCTGCTCAGGCCTGAGTCCTTCTCCAGGATCTCCTTCCACGCAGTCAGGTCGCCGGGTACCTTTGGCTGTCCCTGCGCGTCCCACTCCAACCGCGTTAACAGCAGCAGCAGGTTCGAGTTTCTGACAAAGACTCCTTCAGATGCCGAGCCGGTGCCGGCAAAGGTTTTGTATGCGGAGTACAGCTGCTTGAGCCGGTTCCCATGCGTCAGGTGCGCCTGCTGATCCTGGTCGACGCGCGCCACCGCGTCGTAGAACGCGGCCAGCCAGCCGCGGTCTTTGCTCAACAGATTGATTACAAACTCGCCTGGCTCTTTGGGGCTTGCTCCGGTCAGCTGCTGCCACTCGGTGTTTGCGCCTCCCGGAACCATCACCTGGCCGGAGCGAATGCTAAGCCGTGATCCGTAGAAATCAAGCACAGGCGCCACCGGCAGCAGCTTCTTCAATCCCGGTGATTGCGCCAATGCGTTCCTGGTTTCGGGGTCGAAATGCGAAAAGGCGGTGTAGAGCCTGTCCATCTGCCCATCGTGCAGCAGTGCGTCAAGCAGGTCGGGAGATGCGGTCCTGCCCCACGTGGTGGCCTGGGCCCATTCCTTCTGGGTCAGCATCACCGGCGCCTGTGTTACCGGGAATTCGAAGCTGAAAGGCGCGTGCTGCGCCAGCGACTCTTCGAGCCTGGCCAGCGGGAATCCCGAATCCACTGTCAAAAATGCACGTTCGGGGTTTGACGTGACCAAAAAAGCGTTTCGCTGGCCGCAGGTGTGTTCGAAACGATAGCCCAACACAACAATCAGCTTGGACGCATCCGCGCAATCGGCGACATGGACGGCGCCATCGGGGCCGGTCAGAGCGCGCACCGCACGCGCAAATTCCACGTAACGGGTTAACAAAACCAGATACTCGGTCTCGTGGTTTCCTTCCCGCCCCCATAGTGTCAGGTTGCGCGCCATCATGGGCAGAACATCTTCGATGCTTGCCTGCTGGCTGATGCCCGCCATGCGCAGAAACGAACGCAGCGGTCCCGGAATGGTGGCCGTATCCTGCGCCTGGGCCGGGATCGCCGCCGGCACGTCCACCGGCCGATTACCGCCATCACCGCCCGGCGCGCCGGTTCGTGGCGCAGCAAATATCGGCAGCAGACCGAGACACGCGATTCCCAATGCGAAAACGGCGAGAGAGCGAAGAGGAAGCTTCATTACGATGCCCCTTCCGATCAGTTGTACCCTGATTGAATTCGAGAGAAATCTATAGTGCAAGTGCGAGGGTTCTACTCCCTCATTCGGGTTTACCTGTTGGCCGCACCTGCCTTTTATCCCTAATCAGATGCATTCTGCCTCAGATGCAGGTTGCCCTAAAAAAAAGCCGAAGTGTTGAACTTTGAGCGGCGGCCCGACGAATATCGTGTCGAAAACAGGGCTGCCGATTCCAGCGAATGCCTGATGCGCGGCCTCGAGATCATGCGGCCGGGTGATGAATCTTGAATCGTGAGCTTCTTAGACAAAAATAGTAATCGGGCATGAATGACTAAGTGAGCAGGATTATAACTCGGCTTCCTCTATTCCTCGCAACAAACAAATGATCTGGAGACAAACAAATGATAAATACGACGTTGGTTGATTGGATCTGGTTCGATCCCGCCCGACCTGTGCTTCGCCGAACAGCGCTTCTTGCCCTCAAGTCGCCGAATGCACACCAGGAGGTTCAGAGCAGCATCTGGAGGTTCTCAACCCGAGGGCGCGACAATGCCGAAAGCTCGCCGTTCCCGATGCGACGAACAGGCAGATTGTCACCCCTTTTTCAAAGCTTTACCAGCGTCTCTCTGCGCGTTGAAATAGCAATATTTATATAGATATACGGCTTGCGGCGTTTTAGGAAAAGATGTAATGTCACTCACGGATGTGCAGGGTCGGCGCTCCTTGGGGTCGCGCTGACTTTGTGGCGTTGGTTTCTCGCTACGATATTTCCTAAAACGCTTTAGAATTGCCTTTTCAATCAGTTTCAGTTGATACAGGGCATTGAAACACCCTTTCATGGACTATCTTTTTCCCCCTTGAAACTGCGCCTGGCAGGTGGACTCTCCGAGACGGTTCCAGCTAATTCCCGAACCAACGCGGGATCGCCCCCGAGGCTTCGGAAGCAGTGGCCTTAGAACGTCACGCGCGCGCCCAGTTGGGCTGCAAAAGGGATGCCGACCGTCGTGCCGGGGCCGAAGAAGTCTCCCAATGCGCCCTCAGGTATTTCCAGTTGCTTCAAACTTGCAATGGGTTCGGTTTGGGAGCAGTCGGCTACTGTGCAAATGAGGCTGACGTTGGTGATGCCGTTTTGATTCGGCTGCATCTGGTTGGCGGGGACTGGAAGCTGCGTAACGTTAACGGCGTAATTGGCGCCGGGATTGTTGCGGTTGAAGAGGTTGAAGAACTCGGCGAATGGGTTGATCTGCCAACGGTCGTGAATCTTGAAGGGGCGGGTGACGCGCAGGTCCGCCTGCATATAGGGGGTTCCCCGAAATTCATCGAGGCTGGTATAGACTCCATTTACCCAAATGCGCCCAGTGTTGTTTGCATTGGTGATGGTGATGGGGCGGGCGCTCTCGAGCTGGGTGACACTGCTTAATTCGAACCTGGCGGGAATATGTACCGTGCCCGCAAGCACAAAGCGATTGCGAACATCCTCACCGGAGGGACCGTAATCGCCGGGCCCGAAGGCATCCAGCTGTCCGGCATCTGGTCCACTCTGGAGTTTGCAGACGCCATCCACATAGTCAAAGAGTTCGCCGAGCAGGCAGCCCCAGGTCTGCGCTTTCGAGAGCTGGTAGTTCGCAACCAGGGCGAAGCGAGGCATATTGCCCTGCAGATGCAGCATAAGGGCGTTGTAACTGGAGCGATTGTCGGACTGGAACACATTCACATTGGGAACCACGTCAGTCTGATCGGTGGCATAGTCCGGGTCGGTTGCGGAAATAAGCGGAGTAAACAGATTTGTGCCGCTGGTGTAGGGGAATGCGCGATAGCCGTGATTCCCCTGCTCGTGCGTATAGTCGGCGCTGGCCAGCCAGTGTTCGTTGAAGGCATGCTCTGCTCCTGCCGTAATGTGAATGGCGTAAGGCGTTTTGTACTGGGAACCGATGAGATTGCCGGCAGCGCCGGCACCGCCTTCGAGGCAACCAGAGCCAGTAAGCGCGTATGTGCCCGGGCCGCCGGCAAGAACGCATGAACCAGTCGTAGCGTTGGTGTTGTTGAGTCCCTGGAATGCAGTTGCCCATCCATTCTGAGCCAGATCGTCGTAGAACAAGCCGAATCCCGCGCGCAACACAGTCTTCTCGTTGCTGCCCGGAGAATAGGCGATTCCCAGGCGTGGGGCGATCTGCTTGCGGTAATCGTGCGGCACACTGGGCACGACGGGAATCTGCAAGGCCTGCAAGGTAATGTATGCACTGCTCTCAAACTGGGAGCGGCCGGAACCCTCGAACAGCCCATAAGTGGTTTGGTAACGGAGGCCGAAATTGACGGTCAGGTGGTGGGATACACGCCAGGAATCTTCAGCGTAGAGGCCGAGCCGTTGAACATTCTGCGAAAAGCTGCCGTCGCCCGCTGGCGTGTAAGTGCAG
>JASHVU010000003.1 GCA_030044455.1 Acidobacteriaceae bacterium
TTGGATGAAATTGCAGCGATGTTTGCGGTGGTCACGTCATAAATCGCGGGAACCATCTGCGACGCGACAAAACGCTTCCAGATTATCGTGTAAAGTTTCAGCTGCTCGTCCGAAAGAAAACGCGCAATGGACTCGGGAGTGCGCGCAGCATCGGTAGGACGGATGGCCTCGTGCGCATCCTGTGCATCCTTCTTACCCTTGTAAACATTGGCCGTCGCCGGCAGGTAGTTCTGGCCAAGATTCTTCGCAATCCACTCGCGGGCGGAGGTCATCGCCTCAGGCGCCACGCGCGGAGAGTCGGTACGCATGTACGTGATAAGGCCTGTTGTACCCTCCGCGCCCAGGTCAACACCCTCATAAAGACGCTGGGCAACACCCATGGTGCGGCGAACGTTGAAGCCAAGTTTGTTGGCCGCGTCGCGCTGAAGTTGACTCGTGATGAACGGTGGCAGAGGCCGGCGCTGCTGCTCTCGTGACTGGATCGATATGACCGACCACTTGGCACCTTCAAGCGCCGTCAACACCGCGTCCATTTGCCGTTTGTCGGGCACAGAGTTCGATATGAAAACATCCTTCTCGTCTTTGTCCTTGCCGTTCGTGACGCGCACCGGTTCGCCATCGATGCCCACAAAACGGGCCTTGAACTTTTTGTCGGCCTGGCGCTCCGGATGCAATTCTGCATCGAGAGTCCAATACTCCACTGGCTTGAAGTCGCCAATCTCGCCTTCCCGCTCCACAACCAGGCGCAGGGCGACGGTTTGGACGCGGCCCGCCGATAATCCGCGCCGCACCTTGTCCCACAGCAGCGGAGAAATCTGATATCCCACCAGGCGATCGAGGACGCGCCGGGTTTGCTGCGCGTCAACAAGATTCTGGTCGATGTCGCGTGCGTGCTTGAAGGCCTCCTGCACGGCCTTTTTCGTGATCTCGTTGAAGGTCACGCGGCGGATCTTTTTTCTCTCCTGCGCGCTCTTTCCCAACTGCATTGCCAGGTGAGCTGCAATCGCTTCGCCCTCGCGATCGGGATCAGGCGCAAGGTAAACTTCGTCCGCTTTGGCCGCAAGCTTCTTGAGCTGGTCGACCACTTTTTCTTTGCCCGGCGATACAACCAGCTCGGGCTCAAACGTCCGCTTCTTGAGTTCCACACCAATTTCGTTCTTCGGCAGGTCCATGATGTGCCCCACAGAGGCGCGCACCTCAAACCCCTTGCCCAGATACTTCTCGATCGTCTTCGCCTTTGCGGGTGATTCAACAATCACCAATGCTCTACCCGTTGCCATTCCTTAACCAGTTTCCTCTCTCAATTACCCGATATGCTTTGCCTCATCCGGCACGAACCCTGCGGAAACCTCAAAGTTTCTCCTCTGCATTGGTTCCCATGTAGCGCCGGCCTCCAGACCAAGGACCCCCGGCGAATGATTTGTATTCGCTGGGGTGGCAGACCGGCTGCACTGAGGGTCTCCAGACCCTCAGAAATCTCCCCAGGCCTCGAATTCTGAAGCGGCCGCATCTTTTGTGAAAAATGCAGACCAAACTTGATCGCGAGCCCCGCCGTTTGTCGGCAATAAAATAAATGAGCCCGCAAGTTAGGCACCCTACCATGGAACACCGTTCGATTTCCACTCCAGCCCCGAGCATTTCGGCTCGCAGCTTCCGATTTCAGCGCAGCCGGAAAGCCGATTTGCACACTGAAGTTTTTGCTACAACACCTTGTCCCATCAGCCTTTCATCGCCTTCGGGGCGGCGCGTGAACGCCGTTGGACGATTAGACGAAAGAAAAAAACTGCGGTCGACGAAATTTCCGCACTGGTTTTTTCCGTCCGG
The DNA here is from genome assembly GCA_030044455.1 of Acidobacteriaceae bacterium. GTDB lineage: Bacteria > Acidobacteriota > Terriglobia > Terriglobales > Acidobacteriaceae > Telmatobacter. The sequence goes on from JASHVU010000003.1 coordinate 1,825, forward strand.
TCGCGGCTGCCCATTCTTTCCGCATTCTCATCACAGAAGGGGTGGGAAATCACTAATCACGATCTCCGGCTCCGCTCCCAAGCCCGCGAAGCGGGCGTAAGAACCACTTCCTTAAAGCGTTCGCACGTAATTCTTACCCGGCAGGCATCGGACGCGCCCAGCCATTTCCAGTTCGAACAGCGCCGTAAAGACCTCAGACGAGGTCAATTGCGTCTCAAGCCGCTCGAGCAGTTCGTCGATCTGCAGGCTCTCGTCGCTGCGCAGCACCTCAAGCACGATCGCTTCCTCGGGCCGCAGCACCGGACCAACCAATACCGATGCGGTAGCCTGCGAATTAGATGCAGTTGGGGCTTGGGCCTGAAGCTCGTTTCGCACCCCCGAGGGCAGATCTTCCCACACGTCTTCCCAGGTGGCTACCAGTTTCGCGCCCTGTTTAATCAGCGTGTTAGGGGTCCAGGAGCCCTTGTTGGTCACATTCCCCGGAACTGCGAACAGGTCGCGATTCTGCTCAGCGGCGCAACGCGCGGTAACCCGCGTTCCCGAGTTCTCCGCCGCCTCCACCACCAGCACCGCGATGCTGACACCGCTCAGTATCCGGTTGCGCCGCGGGAAATTCTGCGGCGCCGGAAAAGTCCCCACAGGAAATTCGCTCACAATCGCCCCGCCACCGGACAGAATCTCCTCGGCAAGCTTCTTGTTCTCTTTGGGATAGACCACATCGATCCCCGTTCCCCACACCGCCAGCGTGGGCATGCGCGCTGCCAGCGCACCCTTGTGCGCGCAGCTGTCAATGCCGCGCGCCATTCCACTCACCACCAGCAATCGCCGGGCAGCCAGGTCGCGCGCCAGCATCTCGGCCACGCCCGCTCCGTAGGGCGAGGGATGGCGGGTGCCGACAATCGCGATCGACGGCCGGCTCAGCAGGCGTGTATCGCCGCGCACCCACAGCACCGGCGGCGGATCGTAAATCTCGCGAAGGCGTTCCGGATATGCCTCGCAGCGATAGCTCACAATTGCTGCTCCCAACGCGCTCGCACGAGCCCATTCCGATTCGGCCGCCGCCCGGGCCTTGCCGTCGAAGATGAATTGCGCTGCCTCGGCAGGGAAACGGAGCCCTTCAAGGTCCGTAAGCCGAAGCTCGAACATGCGGGCAGCCGAACCTAGCTGCTCGACCGCGTCGAGAATGCGTTTGGGACCGAGACCGGGCGCCAAAGCCAGTGCCAACCAGGCAAGCTGGTCCTCGTCGACCTTATTCCCGGCAGTAGTAAGCGGATGTGTATCCGTTGACATTTGACAATAGCGAGCACCAAATATGATGGCGCCCGCTTTCTGGCAGGAAAACACGCTGAGGCCTTTTCATCGGTGATTTTGCTCACATGGCTGACCTGACGCGCACCCGCATCCGTCACCCGTCACCAACCCGGCACTAAATCCGCATCGCGAACCGCGGGTTGCTAGTCTAATAAGCGTGAGCCTGGAGCAAGACGTTCGTATCCGCATCGCAGCCATCAACTTCCTCAACCCCGCCCCCCTCATGTGGGACTTCGAACATCCGCCGCTCAACGCCGAGCTTGCCAGGCGCTACGTGATACATCGCATGAGCCCCTCAGAGTGCGCGGAGCAGCTGTCCACCGGCACGGCCGACATCGGCCTCATACCTATCGCCGCGCTGGCCACAATTCCCGGTCTGCGCATTCTGCCTGGATGCACCATTGCCTCAAAGAGTCGGGTGCGGTCGCTGCTTCTGGTGCGGCGGGCAAACCAGCCCCTCAGTCAGGTGCGCTCGGTGGCCGCAGATACCGCCAGCCGCACCACTCTGGCGTACGCGCGAATGATGTTTCACAAATGGGGCAACGGCGACGTTCCGTTTATCCCGCTCGCAGCCGATCTTGACCGCATGCTGGCGGCCGCCGACGCCGCCATCATCATTGGAGATCCTGCTCTGCTCGCCCTCGAAGAGCAATCGAACCGCTTTCGACGCACCCACGAAGAGCTCGTCTACCACGACCTTGCCCATGAATGGCGCACGCTCACTGGCCTTCCCTTTGTCTCCGCCGTCTGGGGCAGCGCTGCGCGCGGCGACTCTTTGGATGATGAGAATATCGCCAAGGATTTCATCTCCTCCCGCGACCACGGCCTCGCCAATATCGATGCCATTGCCGCCGATTGGGCCAGGCAGGTCCCCATTCCGGAGAGCACCATCCGCACCTACCTGGGCGAGAACATTCACTACGTGCTCGACGAGGAGATCGTCGCAGGCATGCGCGGGTTTTTCTCTATGGCCGCCGAGCTCGGCGTTCTGCCGCAATACACGCTGGCGGGCATCAACCCAGCCTTTAGTTAAACCACCGTGGGCCGGCGTCGCCCAGCGGCAATTTCGGTGCCTTTCGCGCTAGATTTCAGTTTGCAGCACTGAACCTTTCACTCTGTACCGGAATCCAATTCAAAACAGGAGATATGAAGCTTCATGGCAAAGAAGATTGCATTCATCACCGGCGGCAACCGCGGTCTGGGATTCCAAACCGCACTCGGGTTGAAAGACGCAGCGAAGGTCGTCATCGGCTCGCGCGACTTGAAGCAGGGAGAACTGGCGCTCGAAAAGCTTCACGCAGCGGGCGTCGATGCTGATGCTCTGCAGTTCGATGTGACCCAGCCGGTCAGCCACCAGGCCGCATTCGATTACTTCAATTCCCGTTATGGCTTTCTCGATATTCTCGTCAATAACGCCGGAATCGCGGGCGGAAGCTTTCCTGGCGTCGGTCCAGAACATTCAGCCGCCGATGTGCCCATGGCTCTGCTGCGGAAAGTCTTTGAGACCAACTTCTTTGCCCAGGTTGCCGTCACCAAGGGGCTGCTTCCCCTCATCCGCAAGAGC
>JASHVU010000377.1 GCA_030044455.1 Acidobacteriaceae bacterium
CTCTGGTCGTGGTCGAAAATGAACCCCTTGGCCAACCGCGCCATTCACGAAGTTGACCAACTGGCAGCGATGGCCCGCAACGCCACACGCTCCCTTCAGAACCACGAAGATCTGCTCCGCTCCTTCATCTGTCACAGCCCGCTTTCTTTGCGTCTTAAATAGGACATTAGTTATACAGGAATCAATAGCCGCGGACGTTTCGTATCATTCCCCGATGAATCTCGCTCCGCAAGAAATTCGAAGTTATTTTGTTACGACCGTGGCGGCGAACCGCCGCAGGCTCTTTCAGGTCGACGCAAACGCCCAGCTCATGCTTGACGTTCTGCAGCATTATCGAACCCAGGGCAAGTTTGCTTTGCATGCCTTCGTCATTATGCCTGACCACGTTCATGTTCTACTCACGCCGGCGCCGGACGTTTCGCTCGAAAAGGCTGTGCAATTCATCAAGGGTGGATTTTCATTTCGGCTGAAGAGCAAACGCGACGTTTGGGAACGCAGTTATAACGAAGTGCAAATGCTCGAACGCGAGAAGTTCCAGGCGTGCATGAAATATATAGAGGAGAATCCGGTGAAGGCGGGGCTGTGCGCGGCCGTCGGCGAGTATCTGTATTCGTCAGCGCGAATGACGGATGGGATCGATCCGATGCCGAGGCATTTCAGGTGAAATCTGCCGCTGCGTTGAAGGGAGTAAAGGCCCGGGCCTAAAGACCCCGAATTGGATACGCCCATTCAGGGGCCTGAAGGCCCCTGCTCCCTCCGAATCGTGGAGCGAAGGTTTCTGTGAGGTGGCTCCCACTCTCCGAGTTGTAAAGCGCAAGTCCCGAGGCATTGGCCCCTGCTTCCTCCGAGTTGATAAACATGGAGTCGTGTGATTAGCTTCCTCCGACGTGGGACGTTGGTTGTGCCGCGGCTAGTAAACTGGATATGCATGGACCTTCCGCAGGAACGCTCCAGCCGCAAGTCCCCGACAACCGAGCTAGCCACCGCTCCGGCGCGGGCCGCGGCGCTCTTTGAGCAATCGGCGGCCATCATGGCGCGGTTGCGGGCGCCCGGCGGCTGCCCCTGGGACCGCGAGCAGAGTTTCGACAGCATCCGCAAGTACACGCTCGAAGAGGTCTACGAGGTCTTCGACGCCATCGAGCGGCGTGATTTTCCCCATCTGGCTGAGGAGCTTGGCGATTTGCTTCTCCAGGTGCTTTTCTACGCCGAAATGGCGGCCAACGAAGGCCGGTTCACCATTGCCGATGTGCTCGACCACCTGAACCGCAAGCTGGTGCGGCGGCATCCGCATGTGTTTGGAGATGAGGCGGCACGGGCGGCGGGCAACAGTGCCGAGGTGGACTCGAGGGTAGACGGTTCCGCTGCGGCGGTTCTGCGCAACTGGGAAGAGATCAAAGCCGCAGAAAAGACTGGTATGAGCGACGCCGAGCGGGCTCAACCTGAATCAAGACTCGACTCTATTTCCCGGTCGATGCCGGCGCTGCTTGAGGCGGCGAAACTGGGTGGGAAGGCGCAGAAGGCGGGATTTGACTGGCCGAACTGGCGCGATCTGCTGCCGAAGATTGCAGAGGAAACGGCGGAGCTTGAGGCGGAGGCTTCGTCCGGCGACCCTGCACGCAAACCGGCGATCGAGGCAGAGTTGGGCGATCTGCTGTTTACGGTTGTGAATCTGGGCCGGCACCTGGGCGTGGATGCGGAAATGGCACTGCGCGGTTGCAATCTGCGATTCAGGGAGCGCTTCAGGGAAATGGAGCTGGCTTCGTCGCGCCCGCTCGAAGAACTGGCGCCGAACGAACTCGAAGACCTGTGGGCGGCGGCCAAACACAAACTTGCCACGCGGCAAAAGAGCGGCGCAGAAGAAGCCGTTGTGGCGGGGAAAGCGCATCAAACCGACGAGTCGCAATCCCGCGAATCTCGATCTGATGAATTGCGAGGGGCGCGCTGATGATTGAAATTCGCGCATGCCGGGGATTTGACGAGTTGCAGGCTTGTGTGGAGCTCGAGGTGAAAACCTGGGGATACGATCCGACCGACCTGGTGCCGAAGAAGACCTTTTTGCTGGCGCAGAAAGTGGGCGGGCAGGTGATCGGGGCATTCAACAAAGACCATGCGAAAGGGCGATCTGAAGAAACCGGGGCGGAGGATATGGTCGGGTTCGCGATGGCGATTCCTGGCATCAAGAACACCGCCCGGGGGCCTAGGCCATATTTGCACTCGCATATGCTTGCAGTGAAAGAGGGTTATCGCAACCAGGGGCTGGGATTTCGGCTAAAGCTGGAGCAGAGGCTGGAAGCGCTTTCACGCGGCATTTGCCACATGGAGTGGACCTTCGATCCCCTTGAAATCAAAAACGCTTATTTAAATATCCACAGGCTGGGAGCGGTGATGCGTGAGTATCGGCCCGATTTTTATGGTGTATCCTCTTCTCGACTGCAGGGTGGGCTCCCGACGGATCGACTGCTGGCGGAGTGGGAGCTGGATTCGGACCGGGTGCAGATAATTCTAGACGGCCGTCCGGCAGCCGCACGCGGAATTGAGGAGCGGATTCAAGTCCCGGCTTCCATCTACCAGTGGAAGGCTGCCGACGCAGATCGACACCGCGCCCTCGCAGTTCAGCTCGAGAACCGGGGAAGGTTTCAGCAGGCGTTTCAAAAGGGATTAGCCGTAACCGGCTTTTCACTGGATGCGGAGGGGAATGGAGTCTTTGAGCTGAGCCGGTTGTTTGACGGAGCCTGAGACTGATTTTTGCTGTGCTTTGGGACAAACAAGATCGCTGAGGGAAACACGAAAACATGAGAATCGATGCCATTATCCTGCGCGAACTAGCCATGCCGTTGGTGCGGCCGTTTGAGACCAGCTTTGGAGTGACCCGCAAGCGGCGCGTTCTGCTGGCCGAGATTCAGTCAGAGGGATTAATTGGCTGGGGTGAATGCACCGCAGGCGAGCGGCCGCATTTTTCCGGAGAGTCTACCGAAAGCGCATGGACGGTGATGACACAAGAGTTGGGGCCGATGCTGGCCGCCGAGAATCCGCAGCATGGAGGCGACTGCCCGCGGATCTTCTGGCGCGTGCGCGATAACCGTATGGCCAAGGCGACACTTGAAAACGCCATCTGGGATCTTGAAGCGCAGCGCGAAGGCATATCGCTCTCGCGACTGCTGGGCGGCGTGCGCGACGTGATTCCCTGCGGTGTTTCGCTGGGCATACAGTCTTCGATTTCGGAATTGCTTGCGGTGATCGAGCGCGAACTTGGTGCGGGATACCAGCGCATCAAGCTGAAATGCAAGCCGGGATGGGACGTTGAGGTATTTGAGCATGTACGCAATCGCTGGCCGGGGATAACGCTGAGCTGCGATGCCAACTCGGCCTACCGCCTGCACGACGCCGACCACATTCAATCCTTTGACGCGTTCGACCTGCTGATGGTGGAACAGCCATTGTGGCACGACGATTTCTATTTTCATTCATTGCTGCAAAAGCGCATGAATACGGCCATTTGCCTGGACGAATCAATTCACAACCGACGGGACGCGCTGGCAGCGATCGAGATGGAGTCGTGCAGGATCATCAACATCAAGCTGGGCCGGGTGGGCGGATTCTCTGAGGCGATCGCCGTGCACAACGCGGCGCAGGAGCGGGGGATTCCGGTCTGGTGCGGCGGCATGCTCGAGTCGGGTGTGGGGCGCTCGCACAACATCGCGCTCTCCACGCTTGAGAACTTTACATTGCCAGGCGACGTGTCGGCCTCGGCGCGCTACTTTGCTGAGGACATCATCGAGCCTGAAGTGACGGTTTCGCGCGAAGGCGAGATTGCGATTCCCGATACGCCGGGCCGCGGCTATGAGGTGAGAAACGACCTGATTGAGCGGCTGACCGTTCGCAAGGAGACTATTCGCGCGATGGAACTGGTCAGTTAGAGCGGTACAGTTTTGTTCCTTTACCGATCTCAGGCCCCGGCTTTAGACTTCCCAAAGAATCATTTGGAGGCGACCGCAGTGGAGCGAAATTGCGTTAGAGTTTTTGTGTTTTCAGTAGGGCTTGCGGCGTTTGCGTTGCAGGCCGCGTTTGTTTATGGGCAAAGCACGGCATCCAGCACCTCAGATAAACCGGTAGCGCTTTTACCCGGCCTCGACAAGCAGTTAATGGATACAAGCGCCGACGCCTGCGTGAATTTTGCCCAGTACGCGT
>JASHVU010000378.1 GCA_030044455.1 Acidobacteriaceae bacterium
AAGGGCTATCCCAGGGCGATATCGAAAAGAAAACCGGTTTGCTGCGTTGTTACCTGTCGCGAGTAGAGAACGGCCACACCGTACCTTCGCTCGACACTCTATCGAAGATCGCTTCGGCGCTCGATCTGCCGATTGCCCAATTCTTTGCCGACGATTCTCTGGGCCGGCAATTCAACACCCAGAAACTATCTGACGACGAATTGCGCTTTCTGACACAGATAAGGCGCTACTCCAGTAACCTGGACGAAAGCGACCGTAAACTGCTGCTGGCAATGGTGAAAAAATTCGCGGCGACGGCAACTCGGTAAGCTGGGACCTGATCTCTGATCCGTCGCAGTACAAGCCTGGCTAAGTGAGAGCCGGGATCAGTTCTGCGGCGGGAGTTGCACCAGGAAGAACCCGAACAGGACCAGAATGCCCACAATCATGCCCACGGCAACGCGCAGGCGCAGGTTGAAGGACGGCCTGGGCGAGCCGAGGCGCGGAACCATGGGCCAGGCGAACAACAGACCGCAGGCGCAGCCGCCCAGGTGAGCGTAGTTGTCAATGCTCAACCCACTGTGCATGCGATAGGCGCCAACGCTGATTGATATGCCGATAAACAGGTTGATAGCAGCGAAGAAGATAACCGAGCGGCGTAGTTTCTTGAGTTCGAAGGGCGGAACAGGAAGCCGGTTCGACTTGAGTAGGATAATGAGCGCGCCGGCGATGCCGAAGACGGCGCCCGATGCTCCCGCGCCCGCTGGGAACACTCCGGGATCGTGGTATTTCATCCAATCCGCATGGAACCACCACCAGTTGGCGAAGGTCGAAAGCAGGTTGCCTGCCGCGCCAGTGAGGATATAAACCGCGAGCACTCCCCAGGAGCCCATCAGCGGCTCCGCCAGTAATCCCAGGTTCCACAGGCACCACATGTTTGTCGCCAGATGCAAGATGCCCACGTGCAGAAACATGGCGGTTACGATCCGAATCCACTCTCCGTCGATGAGAACGTTGCCCGCGCTTGAAGCCCCCCAATTCATCAATTGTTGGACGGTTGGGTTAATAGGGCTTACGCCCCGAGCAACCATGGCCAGCCAGATCAAACAGTTGATGGCAACCAGAATATGTGTGGCAGGAGCAGCCAGCCAAATCGGTTTGCGGCGCTGTGGTGCGTTCGGCGAAGGGCCATGCACCCTGGCAGGCGCCCTCGGAGGCGCATCTTCCCAACCGGAGCCATCACCGACAGAATCTGACTCTGGTGGAAGGTATTCAGGGGAGTTGCTGCCCATAGTCTCACTCTACTGCATTTACGGTGTGCGCTGGAGCGACTTTCGGTCACCAGAATGGTGGTTACCTGGGGAATTCAGCTATCAGCTTTCCGCCAAGCCACAGCTTCGCCGGACTCCGCGGGTGCCAGTGGTCAAGTGCTTCCACCGCTCTTCGACTTCGCATGGGAAGGCTGAGAGCTGACGGCTGAAACCTGACAGCTTGCCGCGACTCCCTGCCTTATTCTGATTCTGAGTCAAAAAGGAGTCATACATTGCATTCAGAGCATTCAGAAGGTGGCAAAAGACATGTTCGGCGTGCGCTTTTGAGCGTAACTGACAAGGCCGGGCTGGTGGAGTTTGCCGAGGTGCTGGCGAGCCTCAAGGTGGAGCTGATTTCAACCGGCGGAACGGCCAAGGCACTTCGTGCCGCTGGACTTTTGGTCAAAGACATCAGCGAGTTAACAGGCTTCCCCGAGATGCTTGACGGCCGCGTGAAGACGCTGCACCCGCGCGTGCACGGAGGACTCTTGTACATCCGAGGCAACAAGGAGCATGAAGCTGCGGTAGCCGAGCACGGCATTGAGCCCATCGACATGGTGGTGGTAAACCTCTACGCCTTTGAGAAGACCGCGGCCACTCCCGAGGTGAGTTTTGGCCATCTGATTGAGAACATCGACATCGGCGGCCCGTCGATGGTGCGCTCGGCGGCCAAAAACTTTGAAGATGTGGCGATTGTGACCCGCGTTTCCGATTACCCGTCGGTTGTTGAGGAATTGAAGGTGAACGGCGGTGCGCTCACGCGCGACACGCGTTGGAAGCTGGCGAAACAGGCTTTTGCGACTACGGCAGCCTACGACGCTGCAATTGCCGGCACGCTCGAACAGATTGAAGGCACTCCCGCGCCTGAAGAGGCAGCGGCTATCGACTCCGCGGCCTTCCCCGAAACGCTGCGCATCATTATGCCGCGGGCGCAGTCGTTGCGCTACGGAGAAAACCCGCATCAGAGAGCGGCGCTTTATCGTGACGGCACAGGACTGGGTATCGCCGGCTCTTTGCAATGGCAAGGGAAAGAACTGAGCTTCAACAATCTCGTCGATCTCGACGCCTGCTGGGAACTGGCGCAGGAGTTCGATGAGCCGGCCGCCATCATCGTCAAGCACACCAATCCTTGCGGTGCGGCAACCGGCGTAACCGTGCTTGAGGCCTACAAGAAGGCTCTTGAATGCGACCCTATTTCAGCATTCGGCGGTGTCATCGGAATCAATCGCGAGGTAGATGGGGCCGCGGCCGATGAGATTGCCAAATTGTTTGTTGAGGCCATCGCCGCGCCAGCTTTCACGGCCGAGGCACGGGAGCGTTTTGCGGCGAAAAGGAACTTGCGGCTGGTGGAAGTGAAGTCCGCACCGCCGAAGCCGGTCGTCAAGCATGTGTCGGGAGGATTGCTGCTGCAGGATGCCGATACGGGCCGGGTCGTGGAGGGCGAGCTCGACGTGGTGACGTGGCGGCCGCCCACAGCCGAAGAGCTGCGCAGCCTGCTGTTTGCCTGGCGTGTCTGCAAGCACGTAAAGTCGAATGCTATTGTTTACGCGCGCAATGGACAGACCCTGGGCATGGGGGCCGGACAAATGAGCAGGGTGGATGCGGCAAAGTTCGGCGCCCAGAAGGCAGTGCTTCCGCTGCAGGGCTGCGTGGCGGCATCCGATGCGTTCTTTCCGTTTCCCGATGGGTTAGAGGCGGTGGCTGCGGCCGGTGCGACGGCGGTGATTCAGCCGGGTGGCTCGGTGAAGGACCAGGATGTGATTGTGGCGGCCGACAAACTGGGAATCGCGATGGTATTTACAGGGATTCGGCATTTCAGGCACTGATTTGAGGCGAAGACGAATACATAAGGCGACCCGGCGCATCAAACCGACCGTAGAGGTCAAAAATACCGAAGCGATCAGCGAATTTCAGCGTTCGAGTTACGCACGCGCGACAAATGGCGCGTAAAATCGTCTTTAACAGCAGGCGGCTCTGGGATAGTTGGCCGCCTGCGTAGCTTTTTGGCTCCGCGAGGATATTTGCGCACCATTCGCGGAGCAAAAACAGCACGGAATCCCCTGCATGATGACACTTAAACTGCGTCTCTCGTCTTTCCGGCTTGCCCTTGCCGCCACCCTCGCCGTGCTGCCTGTTGGGCTCGCACATGCCCAGAACGCTCCAGCAACGCAAGAGCCCCCGCTTCAACCGCTCGAGAAGCCAACCCAGACGGTGCAGAAGCCAACCCAGGTTGCGATGGCCGATACCAAGCCGTCGACGACGTCGACGCCCGCGCCTGAGCCGAACCGAGCCCAGGCCTACTATCACGTTGCGCTGGCGGCCACATACGAGGACGATGCCCTCTCTGAGGGACGGCCCGACGACATCACGCGCGCCATTGAAGAGTACAAGCTGGCGCTCGACGCCGATCCCGAGTCGCCGGAGCTGATGAACGCGCTGGCCGATCTGTATTTCCGCACGCCGGGTCATGAACACGATGCGGAAGTTACCGAGCGCACGCTGCTTAAAACGTCACCCGACGACATCAATGCCCACAAGATGCTGGGCCGAATCTATCTGCGCCAGCTCGGCGAAAACGAGAACGGCGTTTCTTCCTCGTCGCCCTCGGGCAATGTACTCGACCAGGCAATTGCCGAGTTTGAGAAAATCGTGTCGCTGCAGCCGCGCAGCGTTGAAGACCGCATGGTGCTTGGCCAGCTTTATACCGTCAAGCATGACCAGCCGAAGGCTGAGGAACAGTTCAAAATCGCGCGGTCGATCGAGCCGGATTCAGAAGACGTGGTGCTCAACCTGGCCCGGCTCTATGCCGAGAGCGGCGACGTTCAGCACGCCATCTCGGTGATCGAGGCGGTTCCGGAAAACGACCGCACTCCCAAAATGGAGTTCACGCTGGGCGCAGCCTATGCGCAGTTGAAGAAACCCAAAGACGCGATTGCTGCGTATCAGCGCGCGGAAGATCTGGAGCCGGACGATCTGCGCACCGTCGACGCCCTGGCGGAAGCGCTCTTCAACGACGACCAGTACGATGAGGCTCTGAAGCAGTACCAGCAGCTGGCCGCGGCCGACCCCGAAAACCCTGAGGCGCTGGTGCACATCTCTGAGATTCAACGCCATCAGGGGAAGTATGAGGATGCACTGGCCACCATTCAGAAGGCGCTGAAGATCGACTCGACCAGCCTTGAGGCGGGCTATAACGAAGGTCTGCTGTACGACGTGTTGGGTCGATTTGGAGACGCCGAGCAGGCTTACCTGAGCATGCTTGATCAATCGTCGGTCTCACCAGCCAAGGGCGGCGCGTCCACCGACGAAGAGAAAAACAATCGCAGCATTTTTCTTGAGCGTCTGGCCGGAGTCTATCTCGAAGAGAACAAGACCGAACCGGCGCTGGCTACCTACCAGAAGATGATCGACCTGGGTGGCGACAGCGCAGTGCGCGGCTACCAGGGGCAAGTGGACACGTGGCGCGCGGCGCACAACGTTGAAAAGGCCGTGGAGATATCGCAAAAGGCGGTTGCCGCGAACCCGAAAAACAGGGACATTAAGCTAATGCTGGCGCAACAAGTAGCCGATCAGGGGAAGCCGGACGATGCGATCAAAATGGCCACTGGGTTGCTGAATAACACGGCTGAAGACCGCACCGTGTATTTCGCCATCGGCCAGATCGACGTACGCGCACGCCGCTGGAAGGACGCCGAAGAGGCATTCGCCAAGGCTGATCCGCTGTGCACAAAGAAGGAGGATCGCACCTATCTTCTCTTTCTGCGCGGCGAGCTGGCTGACCGTCAGAAGAAGATGGATCAGGCCGAAGGTTTCTTCCGTCAGGCGCTGGAGCAGGATCCTAACAACGCAATGACGCTCAACTATTTGGGCTACATGCTGGCCGACAAGGGCGTGCGCCTGCCCGAGGCGCTGACCGATATCAAGAAAGCGGTCGACATTGAGCCGATCAACGGCGCCTACCTCGATTCTCTGGGCTGGGTTTACTTCAAGCTGGGCCAATACGAGCTGGCCGAGGACAATCTGCGCCAGGCAGTCGAACGAGACCAGACCGATCCCACCGTGCACATGCACCTGGGCGACCTGTATGAGAAGACCGGGCGCATCCGGTTGGCAGCGGCGCAATGGGAACTTTCTCTGGACGGGTTTGCCAAGTCATTGCCGGCCGACTACGAGGCCAGCGACGTGACCAAAGTCCAGAAGAAGCTTGAGAGCGCGCGGGTCCGCATGGCAAAGGAAGACCAGGCGATCGAGCCCCAGGCCAAGCCGGAGTAATTCCACAGCGGTTAAGTTGCGAAAGCGCGGCGGCCAATCCAATGGATT
>JASHVU010000379.1 GCA_030044455.1 Acidobacteriaceae bacterium
TTACCTCCGTACGGGACATCCGGCCACACGGCACGTGCGTGTTCGTATTTCTCTCGCGAATCTGCGCGTTCCACGCGTCGGCCGGCTTTGGAGGAATCGCATCTCATGCACTTGCGACCGCGAGGTTATACCCTCTCATATTCCCAGCCGTGATCTATCCATCGGAGACCACCTTACCTTTGACCCCCGCCTCAGTCAATCTTGATTTTACGCAGCAGCTTGAAGTCGGAAAGCATCTTGCCGGTGCCGAGCACAACCGAGGCAAGCGGATCGTCGGCCACCGAAACCGGCAGGCCGGTCTCTTCGCGGATGCGCTTGTCGAGGTTCTTGATGAGCGCACCGCCGCCGGTAAGCACAATGCCGCGATCTGAAATATCCGCAGAAAGCTCGGGCGGCGTACGCTCCAGCGCCACGCGAATGGCGTTCATGATTACCGCAATGCATTCACCGAGAGCCTCGCGAATCTCGCTGTCGTCAATCACAATGGTCTTGGGCACGCCCTCAATCAGGTTTCGCCCCTTGATCTCGAGGGTGAGCGGCTTCTCCAGCGGATAAGCCGAGCCAATTTCGATCTTGATCTGCTCCGCGGTGCGTTCGCCGATGAGCAGGTTGTACTTGCGCTTCAGGTAATTCGTGATGGCCTCGTCCATCTGGTTGCCGGCCATGCGCACCGAACGCGAATAGACAATGCCGCTCAGCGAAATTACCGCAATGTCGGTGGTGCCACCGCCGATGTCTACTACCATATTGCCGCCCGGCTCGGTAATGGGCAGGCCGGCGCCGATGGCAGCCACCATGGCCTGCTCCACCAGATAAACCTCGCTGGCCTTGGCGCGATATGCAGAGTCTTCAACGGCGCGCTTTTCGACCTGCGTAATCTCAGAGGGCACGCCGATCACGATGCGCGGATGCACCAGCATCTTGCGGTTGTGCGCCTTCTGGATGAAGTAATTGAGCATCTTCTCGGTGACTTTAAAGTCGGCAATCACGCCATCCTTCATCGGCTTGATAGCCACGATGTTGCCCGGCGTGCGGCCCAGCATATCCTTGGCCTCTTTGCCTACGGCTTCAACTTCACCGGTGTTCTTGTTAATGGCAACAATGGAGGGCTCGTTGACAACAATGCCCTTGCCGGCCGCGTAGACCAGGGTATTGGCGGTGCCGAGATCGATGGCCAGATCGCTCGAAAACATGCTAAATAGCGAGCGCAGGCCGTGCGACCGCGAGGAGCGGGAGGGGTAACCGTTTAACGACATTCCTGGATAATCTTCCTGACTCAGGCTTCAAGCCCAGCGTTCCACAAAAGCCCCGGCGGGGCCGCTTAGAGGACTTTTCAACCTATATTGTACGGCGGTCCGGCCTGGCATGCAGACGGCGGTCAAATACGCTGCCCAAGTCCCGGGGTTTCCGGAGGCTGCTGTTGAAGCAGGCTCCGGCGGGAGTCCCGGAAGGCCCCCGCCGGAGAGTTGGATTACCTGGCTCTCAATTCGCCGGTATCGTTGATTGGCCTCAACCTGTTAGCCTCCGCCGCGCATCCGGCGCCAGCTGAGACCATCTCTTTGAAAGGCGCAGACGTGGCCGCTTCATGCGTTGCGTCGCCGTTGTAATGCGCTGTCAGCTTACTGGTTCCAGCCCCAAGCCGGATGTTTGGCAACTTGGCCGCGCCTTTGCTCAACGTAGCCTCGCCCAGCAGCTCGGTTCCCTTCATCAGCTTCACCGTGCCGGTAGGCTTTTCACTGCCCGATCCGGTCACCGTGATTGAGAAGGCGATCGCGCTGCAAGCCGTTGCAGGGTTGGCTGATGAAGTCACCGCAACTTTTGACTTACTCGTCACAGCGGGCGCATCCACCGTGACAGTCCGCGTAATGGGGCCGTCGGCGGAGTAATTTGAATCTCCACTGTAAGTGGCCGAAAGCGTGTTCGTGCCGGTCGTTGTAGAGGTCACGCTCAGTGAAGCTACGCCTGAGCTGTTCAGCGTGGCAGGGCTGCCGCTGATGGCGGTCCCATTGAGCAGCATGGTCGCTGTACCCGTCGGTTGTGGCCCGGACGACGAGGTCACGCTCACCGAGAAGGTGAACGGCGTACCTGAGGTTTCAGTTGCGCCAGAAGAGGGCGCCGTGATGGTGAATGTGGGCGACGGCAGCGTACCGGTGCCTATCAATAGCACGGTGTTCATGTTGGTCACCGTGTTGTCGAGGAAGATGAGGCTGGCTGCACGGGCGCCTGCCGCTGAGGGGGTAAAGATGATGCCCACCTTGCAACTCTGGCCACTATTCAGCACTGCATTGGCCGTCAGATTGCAACTCGTGGTGTTGGGGTCGATCGCGAAATCGCCGGGGTTGGCACCACCGATATAAGCGCGCGTCAGCACCATGGAATCGTTGCCGGTGTTGGCCACTGTCACCAGACGGGCGGCGCCGCTTGTGTTCCTCAACTGACTCCCAAGATTCAACAACCCGTTAACTCCAAGCTTGCGCACCACCTGGCCGGTGGCGGCCGAGCTGATGATGTACACCTGGCCCTGACTGTCTACGGCAACTCCGGTGGGCGCGTTCAATTCCGCACCGGTGGCCGGGTTTCCATCGCCGTAGTAGCCCGCGGTTCCATCGCCCGCGATGGTGTTGATGATGCCTGTGCTGGCGTCGATGCGGCGCACGCGCTGGTTGTGGGTATCGCTGAAATACAGGTTCCCAGCAATGTCGAAGGTGATCTGGCCGATTGGGGTGTTGATCTCCGCATTGCGCGCCTGCCCACCGTCGCCGGAGAAACCGCACGTGCTGCCGCCGGCCACCAGATTGTAAGTCGGATCGCTGGTTTCGGCGCTATAACTCGAATCCTCCAGGATGTAGCAATAGGCAGAGTAGTCCCAGGACGTGTACAGGTTGTCGTTCTGATCCACTGCGAATGCCTGCGTGCCGTCGGAATAAGAAAACTCGTCGTAGAGGTACCACAGGTCAGGATCCACACCGAGGCCTCCGGCAAAGTATCCTCCCACGGGCATCTCGGCAGCTCCATGAGTCGCTTCCTCCGTAAAGAGGTTGTCGTAGGGATCCATGCTGAAGTTCGCCGGGGAACCCAAACCGACCGTTCCCAACTCGCATGGAGAACTTTGAGTGCAGGTGCCCGCTGTGTAAGTGTTGAACCAGCCGCTCTGTAAATTGTCTATCGGATAGACTTCGAAGTAAATGCTGTTCTCTGACGTAACAGTTTCTGGGGTATATGCGTTCCCCATGGTATCTACAGCAACAGAGTTCGGCGCAGTGCCAAAGACCGGGGAGTAAGTAGCGATCGCCCCGCTGGAGTCGATCTCTCGCAGAACTTTGTTTCCGGTATCGGCAATGTAGACGGTATCGCCGCCGTCTACGGTCATGTTGTTGGCCCCGCTCAGCAGGCCCTTGCTCGACGGATAGGTTCCTGACACCGTCGTAATTTCCGCAGGCGTAAAGCTGATGACCGGCGCATACCCGTTCCCGACCAGCCCTAACGACATGGGCTCAGGCGAGGCTGTTTGCGTGATCGTGATCTTGCCCAGCCGGTGCCCCGCGCCCTGCGGCGTAAAGCGCACCAGCAGATTGCAACTATCGCCTTCGGAATATCGATTGCCCGCCTGGCAGGTCGAACCGGCGTCAATCACAAAGTCCTTCGTCGACTCGATTTTTGTGAGTTGTGTTGCCGCACTGAATTTGAGCGTCAGCGTTTCGGCAGCGGCATATTCGCCCGCATGTACCGGAGCAAAGACGTGGTAGTTGGCCGGTGCGCTTTTGAACGACGCATCGCCGGGTTTCAGCGGATAAATAGCCGGATCAGGCAGCGCGCTTGGCTCCAGCGTGATCCCGGGTTTGGCCGTTTGCGCCGGAACATGTTCCGATTGCGCAAACACGGCGGTGAAGGCAAAGAGGACTGTGCACGTGAGCGCGACGCTCCACAGAGCGGCACGCAGAGGAAGTGCTCGCATGGTTTCACTCCTGTTTTCAGATAGGGTGGGCTGGATGGGTCGCTCGATTTTGAGGGGAAGTCCCAGGCGACCGCTTCAAACCTGTGGTCGGGAATAATTTAAGTTGGCGCGGAAGCCTTGCTGCGCCGTGGCATTCGGAACCCGGTTAGATTGAAAAGCCTACCCTGCCTTTTGTGCCGCTGTCG
>JASHVU010000380.1 GCA_030044455.1 Acidobacteriaceae bacterium
AGAAACAGCGAACCGTCGCGGGAGACATCGTCAAGAGCAATGGAAGTGTTGGGATCGCGGCTGATCACGGCCGGATCGAGCAGCCGCTCGTCTTTGCCGGTCCATCCGTGACGAACGTAGATCGAGTACTGCTCCTCCCCGGCGAGCCGCCGCATGAAGAAAAAGTTCCCATTGCGCTCCTTCGGAATTCCGGTCTCCGTAACGTCCATCAGTGCGCCCAGCTGGTCCGGAATCTGGGAGTAAATGCGGTCCTGGTGAAAATAGCGGTCGGTGTATTCGTTCTCTTGGTTGATAAACGCCTGGGTCGCGTCGCTTTTTTCGTCTTCCAGCCACCGGTAGTTGTCCACAATCTTGGTGCCGAAGTAATCGTCGGTGACTGGAACTGCCTGCGCCTCGGGCGGCGGGGGCAGCGTGAAACCGCCACGGCTGCGAATGGTTTGCGAAAACCCGGTTGCGACAGCGAGGAGGCAGAATGAAGTGGCTGTGAGGCGAAGGAAAACTCGCATGCAGACAGCATACGCGTGTCGAATGAGATTCCAAGCACGGCGTCGCAATGTGGCACAACGATAAAATCGACTGCAGTGACCAGCTCGCCCTCAACCCAACCCTCTCCACGCCCTCGCTCGTGGTTGGCGCGCGGACTAGGATTGCTGCACCCGGCGCATGCACACTCCGCATTCAGCGCAACCGTGGTCTTGATGGCGGCAACGTTTCTGTCGAGCGTCTTCGGTTTGCTCCGCAATATGTACATCGCCTGGCTCTTCGGTCGCGGCATGAAGGCCGATGCCTTTATGGCAGCCTTCCAGTTGCCCGATCAGATCGCCTACTTCCTGGTGGGCGGCGCGGCGTCTATCACCTTCGTCACCATCCTCACCCGCTATCGCGAAGCCGGGCGCGAGGTTGAGGGCGAGCGCTCGCTCTCGGTCATCCTCACCACCATGTACATCGTGCTCGGCACCGCGATTGCGCTGGCCGAGATCTTTGCCCCGTGGTACGTTCACCGTTTCTTCAGCGGGTTCGATGCCGAAAAAGCCGCCCTCTGCGTTCACCTGACGCGCATCCTGCTGCCCGCGCAGTTGTGTTTCTTTGCCGGCGGCGTCTTCGGCGCGGTCCTGCTGGTGCGCAAACAGTTCAACGTGCAAGCGGTAGCCCCCATCATCTACAACCTCGGCACCATCGTGGGTGGGCTGCTGCTGGTAAAGAAACTGGGCATCACCTCGCTGGCGCTGGGCACCGTGGCGGGCGCGCTGTGCGGGCCCTTCCTCTTGAACTGGTTCTTTGCGCGGCGGGCCGGTGTGCGCTACCGGCCTATCCTCGACTGACACGATGAAGGGCTGCGCGAGTGGGTGCGGCTGTCGCTGCCGCTCATGGCCGGAGTCACCCTGGTCACGGCCGATACCTGGATCATCAACTACTTTGCCTCATCGACCGACGGCGCGATTGCGCTGATGACCTACGCCAAGCGACTGTTTGTGGCGCCCATGTCGATGCTGGCCCAGGCCGCCGGCGTAGCCTCGATGCCTTTCTTCGCCAGCCTGTGGAGCCAGAACAAAAAATATGAGTTCGCCACCGGTGTCGCCGACTCGGTGTCGCGGGTTGCGTGCCTGGGTTTGCTGGCAACCTCCGCCATGGTCGCCATGGCGGTCCCCCTCATTGACCTGCTGTTTACCGGCGGACGTTTTTCAGCGGCAGATGCGCGCGTGTGCGCAGCCTACTTTTCCGTCTTTTCAATTTCACTGTTTCTATGGTCGGCCCAGGCGATCTACTCGCGCGCTTTCTATGCGGCCGGCAATACTTTTGTGCCCATGGTGGCAGGCACTATTGTGACCGTGGCGTCGCTGCCCATCTACGCCTTCTTCTACCGGGCCTACGGCGCCATGGGACTGGCCATGGCTTCGGACATGGGCATTGCCATGCAGACGCTGCTGATTGCGTCGCTGCTGCACAAACGCCACATGGTCTCGCTGGCCAGCCTGGACTATACCGAGATGGGCCGGTGCCTGCTGGCCGGGCTGGCCGGAGGCAGCGCGGTCGCGCTGCTCGCGTGGGGATTCGCTTGGACGCGCGCGCATCCCGGAGCAGCGCAATGGGCGCTTCATACGCGACTGGCCGACGCGGCAATTCTGGCCGCGGGGACAGCGCTGTGGCTGCTGCTTGTAAAAGCCGTGCTGGAGAAAACCGGCTCGGCACTGCCCCGCGTCACCATGAGGCGGCTGGGATTAAAGCCACGTTGAAGCAATCCGGCGCTCAGGCGCGGCAGACTCCCCCAAAAACACGCACGCCCCCAGGGTGTATCGACCCATACCCAGCGCCCGGGGGCGTGCGGATCCAGCGGAATTCAGTCGTACCGATCGGCCCGCTACCCGACCTTCAACGGCTCAGGTGCAGGCGCGGCTTGAGCTGCGGCCGGAACCGCGGCGAGTTTCGAATCCGGCTTCTTGATGTCGATACCGCCCTTGAAGAATGCCCCGTCTTCAATGCTGATGCGGGCCGCCGCGACGTTGCCGTTGAGCGAGCCCTCGGCGCGAATGTCGACGCGGTCTGACGCCGAGACGTCGCCCTTGACTTTGCCCAGGACTACGATCTCGCGAGCAACGATGTTGGCCGCCACCTGCCCGTTGCGCCCAATCGTCACGCGGTTGCCCGGCAGATTGACACTGCCCTCGACTTTGCCGTCAATGTACAGCGACTCGGAGCCGGTGATGTCGCCCTTGATAAAGAGACCCTTGCCGATGGTGGCCTGCTCGCCGGTAACGGCCTGCGGACGGCTGGGAACCTCGACCGGCTGTTGCGGCGGCGGTACGGCGCGCGGCGGTTCCGGCGTAGGGTTGGTGTTGATCGATCCGGTCTGGTTTGGTTTCCACATTGCGCTCACGGTAGTTCCTTTTCTGTCCCAACGTAGGGACCGGGGGAGTTGCCAAGGCAGGGTCAATGACGTGAACCCAGCAAATAAATGAATGAGTACTGCCGTCTTGCCTGATGCCTTCGGCAAACCCGGGTGCGGCGCGGCCGGAGGCTGGAACTTACCAGCCGCCTCCGCACCGGTTTTCTTCCGTCCACGCTATTTTAGCCTGTCCGCGCTAGAGGATCGAAGCGCTGGGGCGGTGAGCACGGAATGACCCAAAGATGGCAACAAGCGAAGGTAGCCTGGCTTTGGAACCGAGCAGCCGGCGGCGGCACGCGGCCGCGCCCAGTCGGCCCGGGAAAACCGGGCCGGAGAAACCTTCGCCCCAGCTCCTTAATCCGGATTAGACGAACTTTCAATCCGGATTGGACGAGCGTATAATCCGGATTGGACGACGTCACACCCCGATATGGACGAACGCAGGAGCCGGCTTTATCCGCGTTTTGCCGGGGCGCAGGTGCTGACCGCGCTCAAGGACACACCCGTCGTCCTGGTGACCGGTCCGCGCCAATGCGGCAAGACCACGCTGGTGCGCTCGCTCGTGGCGACGGGGCGCGAATTTATCACCCTGGACGACGACACCGTTCTGGCCTCGGCCCGCATTGACCCGGCCGGACTGGTGCGCAGCCTTAAAAAAGCAACCATCGACGAGATTCAGCGGGCTCCCGATCTTCTGCGGTCGATCAAAATGTCGGTGGATGACAACCGGATGCCGGGGCGTTTCCTGCTCACCGGCTCAGCCAACCTGATGGCCGTGCCGCTGGTTTCAGAGAGCCTGGCCGGCCGCATGGAGATCGTCAGCCTGCTGCCCCTTTCGCAGGCTGAGATTCACCGTCGCAAGCCGGGATTCCTCAGAGCCGCCCTCGAGGGAAAAGCCGGCCGATGCGGCGAAACCATGACCGGCCGGCAGCTCGTGGATGCCGTGCTGACCGGCGGCTACCCGGAGATGCTGCGGCGCAAACAGCCCGAGCGGCGGCGCGCCTGGGCGCGCGACTATGTGCGGGCCATTGTGCAGCGCGACGTGCGCGACATTGCCGAGGTGGAGAAGCTGGCGCAGATGCCCCGGCTCTTGCAGGTGCTGTCGCATTATTCCGGGCAGCTGACCAACTTCACTGAGATCGGCGGCCAGGTGGGCTTCGACGACAAGACGACGCGAAAGTACATCGGCATCATGGAGCAGCTCTATCTGGTGCGGCGCTTGGATCCGTGGTTCCGCAATCAACTCAAGCGGCTGGTGAAAACACCCAAGCTGCACTTTCTTGACTCGGGATTGCTGGCTGCGTTGCTGGCGGTTACGCCCGAGCGAATCCGGCTGGACCGCACCATCTTCGGAAGGCTGCTCGAGACATTTGCTTTTACCGAGCTGATCAAGCAGATCGCGTGGACCGGAAATGCGTGCGCACTTTACCACTACCGCGACAAGGACCAGGACGAGGTGGACTTTGTTGTCGAAGACGATACGGGTGCGGTGGTGGGCATCGAGGTAAAGGCCAGCGCCACCGTGAATAGCGGCGACTTCAAAGGCCTGCGCAAGCTGGCCGCCGTCTGCGGCGCAGCCTTCAAATCGGGGCTTGTGCTCTACGATGGCGAAAGACGGGTACCCTTTGGCAACCGGCTGTTTGCCGCCCCGCTCTCGTGTTTGTGGGGGTAGCGGAACAAGTATCCGCTCTTCCAATCCGGAATAGACGCACCTCCAATCCGGATTGGACGAAGCTATAATCCGGATTGGACGGATATTTTACGTTTTCAATCAACAATATGCGAGAATTATGACAACCTTTTCCGGAAACCATGCGCACGCATTCTTCGCTTTCTGCCACGTGGCGCCCTACTCTTGAGCTATGACCGATCGTGAGCTGATTTCGCGAATTGCGCGCTCCGCCGGAGGCAAGGCGGGGTACAAGCAGCTGGTGCGCGAGCTGGGCCTGGGCGGCGGACACGGGCGCCGCTTGCTGCTCGAGCAGCTTGCCCGGCTTACGGCGCGCGGGCAGCTCGCCAAGCTCGATCGCGAGATGTGGGGCATACCAAAAACTCCGACCGCAACGACAGCCGGCACGCGCGACAATCTGATGGCTGGCCGGCTCGATCTGCATCGCGATGGGTTTGGCTTTGTGCGGCCCAATGCGGGACAGGCATCGGCGCCTGTGGGCGAGGACGTCTTCATTCCGCCCAACCAGATTAACGGCGCCATGCAGGGTGACCAGGTGCTGGTGGAGCTCGATCCGCCCAAGGCCGATGGACGCCGCCAGGGGCGCATCGCGCGCGTATTGGAGCGGCGCAACGCGACGGTCGTGGGTGTGTTTCACTACCCCCGATCCGACCGCGCAATGGGAAGCAGCGTGATTCCCTTCGACGAGCGCATGACCCAGGCAATCGTGATTCCGCCAGGCGCGGAGATTCCGCCGGAGAACGCGACCGTTACGCCGCACCGCGTGTTAGGCTCCGTAGCTGTCTCTCATCCAAAACACGAGAGCGCGGAACGCCCCAAAGGTTTGGAGGGCTTGGTTGTGGATGTGGAGATCACCAGCTGGCCCACCCCGACGCGGCCGCCCATCGGGCGCGTGATTGAAGTGCTCGGCGATCCCGACGACTTCGGTGTCGACGTGGAGATGATGATCCGCAAACACCAGCTGCCGCGGATTTTTCCCGAAGCGGTGCTGGCCGAGGCTCGCAGAGTCGCACACTTCGACCAAAACGTTGCCGCCCGCAGGGCCGACTTTCGCGGACTGCCGATTGTAACCATCGACGG
Source organism: Acidobacteriaceae bacterium (assembly GCA_030044455.1). GTDB lineage: Bacteria > Acidobacteriota > Terriglobia > Terriglobales > Acidobacteriaceae > Telmatobacter. The sequence goes on from JASHVU010000380.1 coordinate 5,655, forward strand.
CGAAACCGCCAGAGATTTTGACGATGCGGTCTTGGTAAGGGAAAGAGCCCAAGGCGCAGGTTACGAGTTGCAAGTACACATCGCCGATGTGGCAGAGTACGTGCACGAGGGCTCCGACCTCGACCTCGAAGCGCGGCTGCGCGGCACCAGCGTCTACTTTCCCGATCGCGCCATTCCCATGCTGCCGCAGGAGCTCTCCACCGACATCTGCAGCCTGCGCCCAAACGAAGACCGCCTGGTGCTGAGCTGCATCATGCAGCTCGATACCGAGGGCCGCATCGAGAGTTACGAGATTGTTGAGGGCGTGATTCGTTCTGCAGCGCGCATGACCTACACCGCAGTGCAGTCGATTTTGGACTCGGGTGATGCTCTCAACCAAGAGGGAGAGGCGCGCGAGCGCTTCGAGAGAATGCAGCGCCTGGCCGCCCGGATGAACAAGCGGCGCGAAGAGCGGGGATCGATCGATTTTGACTTGCCCGAGCCGGTCATCGAGTTTGACGAGCAGGGGCAGATGCGGGGCGTGACGCGCGCCGAGCGCACTTGGGCCAACCGGTTGATCGAGGAGTTCATGCTGGCCGCCAACGAGTGCGTCGCCACCTGGCTTGAGGACCTGGATGTGCCTTCGCTCTATCGGATTCACGAGAAGCCTGAGCCCAGGCGCGTGGTGCAGTTTGAAGAACTGGCCGCCAGTTTCGGCTATTCTCTTGGTCTTGGACCGCTGCCCGTAGCGAAGATACGAACCAAGGCCGAGCGCCGCGAGTCCTACGGCCAGGGCCGCAACCCGCGCACCC
>JASHVU010000381.1 GCA_030044455.1 Acidobacteriaceae bacterium
GAACCAATGAACTGCACGCGAAGGCCCCTGAACCACGGGGGCCTTCGTTTTTGCATTTTTGAGGATTTCAAGATACTCTAATTCATCCGGACCCGACATTTGGAGATCCGGACCGCAGCCTGGAGCGATCTCCGGCGCGGTTAAAAAGGCACTTCCCTTAGTCGCCTGAGTCGAACGAGTCCGGCAAGATGAGGAATGGGAATCGCTGTGGCCTTGTTTCAGGCCGCATGTGAGACATCTGCCTGTTGCAAGGCTAGATGGATCGATTGCGAAGCCATACCTCCAAGCCGGAGCAAGTTGCTAGAGCCTGATATTGACTTTCCCGCAGGCGTCGTTGCGAGCGAAGATCGCGCGAGACGAGGCGGAGGACGAAGACTTTGGCCATTCCAAGGCGAGGACGACAACGAAGTATCGCGAGATTTGCGCCGCAACCCTCCGGGCTGGGGCCAATTTTCCCGATTTCGTCGTCGCTCGTCGCTAGCAGACACCCGGTATGCGTCGCTCCTCGCTTCTAAAACTCGGCAAAATTGGCTCCCAGCGACGCCTACGCGAAAGTCAATACCAGGCTCTAGAAAGCAACACATTTGGGACGCTGACAAGAAAAAATTCATCAGAGAGACGCTCTCATCCTCTGTTGTTCCCAGAGGCTGGGGAGGTCTCTCTTTCAGCCGTTTGGCTACATCCTCAAAGGAGGCACTCCATGCAACACAAGAAGCTGTTCAAGTCGATCGTTTGCTGGTTGTCATTGTTGGTTCTTCTGCTTGCCGGTGGAACCATAGCGTCAGCTCAGGGAATCATCACTGGCGGCATATCGGGTACGGTGACCGATCAAACCGGTGCGATCATCCCCGCCGCCATCGTACAGGCTTTGAACGAATCCACCGGAATCACGCTGCAGACGGCCGCAGACGCGCAGGGTGCGTTCGCGTTCACCAATGTACCTGTAGGCTCGTACACCGTCACCGTCAGCGCCAGCGGATTCGGTCCCAAATCAGTCAGCCACGTAATGGTTGCGGCAGGCAAGGCCACGCCCATGGGCCAATTGGCCTTAAGCCTGGGTTCTACCTCTCAAACTGTCGAAGTTGAGGGCGGGGCTGCCGAGTTACTCAACACCGAGACGGCACAGGGCGAAGTCGTCCTCGATACCACCCAGTTGCAGACCCTTCCCGTCAGCGGCGGATTCGACGACGTGGCCCTGGTGGTGCCGGGTGTTGTTATGACCCACGACGATGGCATGTCGAACACCAACGGCATCAATTTCTCAGCCAATGGCGAGCGCGGCCGCTCCAACAACTTTGAGATCGACGGTCAGTCGAACAACGACAACTCCATCGCGGGTCCGAGCTTCTTCTTTTCCAATCAGGATGCCCTGCAGGAAATCTCGGTCATCAGCAACGATTTTGGCGCTCAATACGGCCGCAACATGGGCACAGTGGTGAATTACATCACCAAGAGCGGCACCAATACCTTCCACGGCACCGGTTTTGAAATGTACACGGGCGACTGGCTTTCGTCGCTGACGCAAGGTCAGAAAGCGCCTCAGTTCGGCTGGTGCAGCGGCGGGGTGACGACAGGTTGCGCGCCTACCTTCGTGCCTCGATTCGTTCAGAATAACTTTGGTGGAACACTGGGCGGTCCAGTGATGAAGGACAAACTATGGCTCTTTGGCGCCACTTTCTTCAGCCGCACCTTTTCGACCGGCGCAACGGTCACATCGGGCGGAAGCGTCTTCCCCGATGCCACCGGCTTACAACAACTGGCATCTGCATTTCCCAATAACCCGGCCGTTGCGGATATGACGATGGATGGTCCGCTCGCGATCACGACGGGCAACCCGACAACGTTTGATGTGAACCCCAGCGGTCCGCTTCAAGTCACCGATGGCAACACCACGGCAAACATTGAAGTGGCGCAGATCAAGCGCAGCCTGCCGAGCTACGTTCTCGACCAGGAAGACCTGGGCCGGCTCGATTATCAGATGACGCCGAAGGATCGCTTCTTCGTCCGTTACAACTACCAGAACAACCCCACTGTGCCTGGCGGCGGCAACTTCGTAGGAGGCGGATGGTTTAACGTCAACGGCATCACTCATGAGGTTGGCGCCGACTGGACTCACAGTTTCACGTCCCACACGACTGACCAGTTGCGCTATTCCTTCCAGCAATCGACCATCGCGTTTGAAGGTGGTGCAATCTCCGGCTGCACGATTTCAGATTTCTCGCCGTGCACATCGTCGGTCGGGCTTGGCGCAGGTTTAATATCGTTGGGATATTCGGGCGCTTTTCCCCAGGGCCGGGTGGTCAAAGTCAACCAGGTGCAGGACAACGCCAGCTGGACGCGAGGACGCCACTCCGTCGTCTTCGGTGGCGAGTTTGATCACCAGAATTCGCCCAACGCCTTTTTGCCTAACGCCTCCGGCGCCTTTAACTTCGCTAATGGAGCCACCACCAACCCGGCCATCCCGTTTCGCATGCCGGCCGGGGTCACCAGCTCAAACTACGACAACGGCATTACCGGAATGCTGGAAGGGATTTCGGCAACCGATCTGACAGCCGGAAACCCAACCATCCCCTTCAAAGAGCCCGATTATGCGGTCTACGTCCAGGACAACTGGAAGGTGCTCCAGAACCTGACTTTGAACCTTGGCGTGCGCTATGAGTTCTTCTCGCAAAGCATCAATCTTCTGCACAACGAGACGGTCGCGCAGCAAACCGGTCCCAATCCCTTTTGGAGCACCAGTCTGCCCCTCTCGGCCACCACGTTCCCGAAGATCAACTCCGAC